>CAZUCH010000230.1:0-5613 GCA_964619045.1 uncultured Planctomycetales bacterium
GTCTGGAGATCGGCGACGCCGTCGCCATCCAGATCGACGTTCAGCATGATATCCACGCCAACCGGCAGTCCGACCGCCTCGAAGGTGCCGTCGCTGTTGACCTGGAATTCCGGGTACTCGTTTCCAAAGGCATCCAGCAGCGGGTTGCCTTTGAGATCGGTCAACCAAGCTGTCACGGTGCCGGCTTGCATGCGCGAGAAGTACTTCCGCCCGCTCTGGGGGTCCGGCACGCCGTCGGTCGAGCTGTTCGTGGCTACAGCACCGCTCACGGTCCCTTCGTAGCTCAGCGCCAAACTAGAGACGTCGCCCGCGGCTCCAGCGCCCTGGCCACCGCCCGGTATCGATGGAGCAGGACACCCCACAATCAGTACACCCGCCAGGCCCGCCAGGACCATGCTGCCAAGTTTGCTCATGGTTACTCTCCGCTGAACGCTGTGTCGGGGCGCGCCGCGCACGCGCACGGTCGGGGATCGGAACTCTCTTTCGAACACCTCGATTCCCCTCTTTCGGCAGGCCGGTGACGAACCTTGAGATAGGTCCACTAGGCCGCGGCGCAAAACCAGCACAACGTATATGGGACCTTGCTGAGGACGCCCCCGAGACGGACCAGCAGCACGCTATGCTAGTGGGCGTCCAGCGTCGCCGCCACTCGATAGCGGGCCGTGAGCTGCATTAGGCGGTCCGGCGTGCAAACTTCGGCCAGTGGCCGCATCACGAAATCGCGCTGCCACATTCGCGGGTGCGGGACGCGCAGATCTGGCTCATCGACGACCTGCTCTCCGTACAGGAGCAGGTCGAGATCCAGCGTGCGGGCCCCGTTGTGCACAGTCCGTCGGCGTCCGTGGCGTTGCTCGACCTCGTGCAGCCTGGCCAGCAGCTTCCTCGGGCCGATGTCGGTCGCCAGCTCAGCCACACAATTCAGGTACAGCGGCTGCCCCTCCGGTCCGCCGACGGGCTCGGTCTCGTGCAGCGATGAGCGGGCAATGACGCTGATGTCCGCATGTTCGCTCAACTCGGCCAGCGCACCGAGAATGTGCTCGCGCCTGGAGCCCAGATTCGAGCCCAGCCCGATGAAAACGCCGCCGGCGCCTACCATTTCAGCCTGCCCATGCGCTCGACGGCCAGCGCGATGCGTTCCTCGGGTACACCCAGCGAGAACCGAATGAACCCCTCGGCGGTCGGTCCGAAGCCGATCCCAGGGACGCCCACAATATCCGCCTCGTCCAGCAGTCGATCGCAGGCTGTCAACGAGTCGATCCCGGCGGGCACGCCGGCCCATATGTAGAATGTGGCCTCTGGCGGCTCGGCCTGGAACCCCAATGGACGCAGGCCCGAGCACAGCAGCACGCCCCGCTTGCGGTACAAGGCCCGCATCTGGACCAACTCCGGCCCGTCGATCCCGTCGTAAGCCGTACAAGCCGCCTCCTGCACGGCCTTGAACGCCCCACTGTCGTAGTTGGCCTTCACCGCTGCCAGAGCGGCGATCGCGCCGGCGTTGCCCACGACGAACCCAATGCGCCAGCCGCTCATGTTGAACGTCTTGGACGCCGAGTGAAACTCGATCGCCACTTCGCGCGCACCGGGCACCTGCAGAATGCTCGGCGGCCGACGATCACCGAGGTAGAGTTCGTTGTAGGCGGCGTCCTGGGCGATCAGGATGTCGTGCTTGCGGCCGAACTCGACTGCCCGCTCGAACACTTCGATCTCCGCCAGAGCGCCGGTGGGGTTGTTGGGGTAGTTGATGTACATGAGTGTGGCGTCGCGGGCGACGTCTGCCGGAATCGCGTCAAAGTCCGGTAACCATCCGTCCTCCGCCCTCAGCCCCAGTATCCACGGCTTGGCCCCGGCGAAGACGACCGTCGCGTAGTACGCCGGATAGCCCGGCGACGGCACGATGACCGTGCGACCGGGGCTTACGACGGCCTGCGGCAGGTGTCCCAGCCCCTCCTTCGACCCGATCAGCGCCAGCAGCTCCTTCTGGGGGTCGATCTCGACGCCGTAACGCTGCTGGAAGAACGCCGCGACGGATTGGCGGAACTCTGGTATCCCGCCGCCGAGTCCGTACAGGTGGTTCTCGGGTTTGAGGAGTGCTTGCTGCATCCGGGTCATGATGTAGTCGTGCGTTGGTCGATCGGGGTCGCCGACACCGAAGTCGATCAGATCCCGGCCGGCGTCGATCGCTGCCCGCCTCTTGCGGTGGATCTCGGCGAAGATGTAGGCTGGTAGCTCGTCCAATCTGCTGCTGCGCGCGTTGATCATGGCACCAATCACCGTGTCCCCTCCTGGAATATACCCCGGGGAGTCTAGGCCCGCTCTGCCCGACGAACAAGTAGTCCGCCACGCACATCGCGTGGCATCGGTCGATATCTCGGCCACATTCCGAGGTTCCGTCGAAATCCCCTGGAATCGCCTTGGCCGCGCTGATAGAATCCACTGTTTGACCAGCGGCTGACGAGATGTGACCCCGCACGCTCGTCGTCGCCTGATGCGAGCTGGGTTATGCTCCCCCGTAGAAATTCCGGCCGGCACCGTGCTGCCACGCCGAACATTCCTTTGTGTGTTTCTCCTTGTGATGAGAGGAACGATGGGCACTGCCACATCTGAGAACGTAGAGGCCGACAACCAATCGGCTAAACCTGTCAAAGAGATTCCCCGAGCGGCCATCCGCTTCGCCGGTGATTCCGGCGATGGCATGCAGCTCGTCGGAACTCAGTTCACCGCCACGTCGGCCATCCATGGCAACGACCTGGCGACCTTCCCGGACTATCCGGCGGAGATCCGCGCGCCAGTCGGCACTCTTGCGGGAGTGTCCGGCTTCCAGATCAACTTCAGCAGCTACGCGATCCACACGCCGGGCGACCGCATCGACACGCTGGTAGCAATGAATCCCGCCGCGCTGAAGGTCGTCCTGGACGACATGGTTCCGGGCGGCACGGTCATCACTAACACCGACGAGTTCACCGCCGACAACTTGTCCAAGGCCGAGTTCGAGTACAATCCGCTCGAGACCGACGACCTGGAGGGCTTCGAAGTCTACGGCGTTCCCATCACGCAGAACACGCTGGAAGCCGTCAAAGAGACGGGTCTAAGGCCGAAAGAAGCCGGTCGCTGCAAGAACTTCTACGCGCTGGGCATGGCGTACTGGCTATACGAACGTTCGCTGGAGCCTACGCTGGGCTGGCTCACCAACAAGTTCGCGCGCGTCCCGATCGTGGCGATGGCCAACTCGCTGGCGCTCAAGGCCGGTTACGAGTTCGCTGAGAAGTCGAAGCTCTTCCCGCAGCGCTTCCGGATCAACCCCGCACCGCTGCGGCCGGGGGTCTACCGCAATCTGACGGGGAACGAGGCCACCGCCCTCGGGTTCATCACCGCCGGATCGCTGGCGGGCAAGCCTGTCTTCTACGGCAGCTATCCGATAACCCCGGCCAGCGAGATTCTCCATGCGTTGGCGAACTACAAGTCGTTCGACATCCGCGTCTTCCAGGCCGAGGACGAAATCGCCGCGATGTGCTCCGTGATCGGCGCCGCGTACACCGGCGCATTGGCCGTCACCGGCACGAGCGGTCCCGGCATGGCCCTCAAACAGGAAGCCATCGGCCTGGCCGTCATCACTGAACTGCCCTGCGTAATCGTCGACGTACAGCGCGGCGGCCCCAGCACGGGCCTGCCGACCAAGACCGAGCAGTCCGATCTGTGGCAGGTCACGGTCGGGCGCAACGGCGATTGTCCGTTACCGGTGATCGCAGCCCAGTCGCCGGCCGATTGCTTCTGGACCGCGATCGAGGCCTCGCGCATCGCCGTGAAGTACATGACGCCCGTTGTCATGCTCACGGATGGCTACCTGGGCAACGGCTCCGCGCCCTGGCGCGTTCCGGACAACGGCGAGTTGCCCGCCATCCCCGTAACGCACCCCACCGACCCGAGTACGTTCCAGGCCTACGCCCGCGATGAGAATGGTGCCCGCCCCTGGGCTATTCCCGGAACGCCGGGCTTGCGTCACCGCATCGGCGGACTAGAGAAGGCCGACATCACCGGCGACGTCTGCTACCTGCCGGAAAACCACCAGCGCATGACTGATCTACGGGCCGCGAAGGTCCAGAAGGTGCTCCAGGACGTGCCCGACCAGGAGGTATTCGGCCCCGAGAAGGGCAAGTTGCTGCTGGTCTCGTGGGGCGGCACGTTTGGCGCGGTCCGAACGGCCACCGAAGCGATCCACAAGCGGCGCGACGACGTCGCCCACATCAACCTGCGCTGGCTGAACCCTTTCCCGGCCAATCTCGGCACGATTCTGAAGAGCTACGACCAAGTCCTGGTGTGCGAGCTGAACATGGGCCAGTTGCGCATGTTCCTGCGGGCGAAGTACCTGGTCGACGCCCACGGGCTCAACAAGGTCCAAGGGCTGCCATTCCGCGTCAGTGATATCGTAAACAAAGTCAACGAACTCCTCGGAGGGAGCCAGGCGTGAGTACTTCCACCGAACTCAACGTATTGACCGCCAGGGACTTCAAGACCGATCAGCAGGTCAAGTGGTGTCCGGGCTGCGGCGACCACTCCATCCTCTCACAGATACAACGGACGCTGGTCGATGTCGGCGCCGACCCGGACAAAACCGTGTTCGTCTCCGGCATCGGATGCTCCAGCCGCTTCCCGTACTACATGAACACCTACGGGTTCCATGGCATTCACGGCCGCGCCGCGGTCATCGCCACCGGCGTCAAGTGCGCCAACCCAGACCTCGACGTGTGGGTCATTACCGGTGACGGCGACGCCTTCAGCATCGGCGGCAACCACTTTCTGCATACTGTGCGCCGCAACGTCGGCCTCAAGATCATCTTGTTCAACAACGCGATCTACGGCCTGACCAAGGGGCAGTACTCGCCCACCAGCGAGTTCGGCACGCGGACGAAATCGTCGCCCGCCGGCTCGATCGACCATGCCATGCACCCGATTTCGCTGGCCATCGGAGCCGAGATCACATTTGTAGCCCGGGCCATCGACAGCGATGTCAAACACCTGCGCGCCGTCCTGAAACGCGCCACCGAGCACCATGGGACGGCCTTTGTCGAGGTATTCCAGGACTGCAAGATCTACAACCGCGGTGCGTTCGACTACGTGACGGACAGCGCGACCAAGCACGACCACATCGTCTATCTCGAACACGGCAAGCCGCTGATCTTCGGGAACAACCGCGACAAGGGCATTCGGCTCGACGGCGAGGAGCCCGAGGCCGTAGATCTCAAGCACGTGTCCCAGGACGATCTCATCATCCACGATGAGAAGGCCCACGACCCGTCCATGGCTTTCCGCCTGGCACGCATGTATCACCCCAACCACCCGGTCCCGCTGGGCGTCTTCCTGGCGAACGACAAGCCCACCTACGAGGATTTGCTCATGCAGCAGATCGAGGCCGCTCGCGAGAAGGACGGACCAGGGCAGATCGAGAAGCTCTTTGCTTCCGGCCGAACCTGGACCGTCAAGTAATACGAATCCCGCGCACAGCGCGCGGCCAATCAGCGCCGCGCGTCTCATGCGAAAAGCGTACGAGGCGTGGAGTGAGGCGCGGAGCATTCCGCTCTGAAGGGGCGGAAAGAGGGAGTCCCACCCATCTTATCC
>CAZUCH010000231.1:0-5598 GCA_964619045.1 uncultured Planctomycetales bacterium
AGCAGCATCGCGACCGTCACCGGACCTACGCCGCCCGGTACCGGCGTTATGGCGCCCGCTATCGCCGAGACCGGGCCATAATCCACGTCGCCGACCGTTCGGCGGACTTCCTTGCCGCTCGCATCAACCACGGTCACACGGTTGATCCCCACGTCGATTACCACCGCGCCCGGCTTCACATGCTCAGCCGTGATCAAGCCCGCCTTCCCCGCCGCGACCACCAGGATCTCCGCCTTCCGTGTATGAGCCGCGAGGTCGCGCGTCGCGATGTGGCAGCCCGTGACCGTCGCCATGCGCGAAAGCAAGAACATCGTCACCGGCCGCCCCACGATCCGACTCTGCCCGACGACCACCGCCTCGGCCCCGCGCTCGACCACCCCGCTGAGGCTGATAAGTTCCGTAACCGCCAACGCCGTACACGGTGCGATGATCGGCTCGCCGTAGAACAACATCCCGATGTTCGCCGGGCTGACGCCCTCGACGTCCTTGTACGGGTCGATCCGATACTGCGCACCGGCCGTATCTATCTGCTCCGGCAGCGGCAATTGCAGGATGATTCCGGTGACGCTGTCGTCCGCGTTGAGCCGATCGATCTGGGCTAGCAGTTGTGCCTGTGTGGTCGATTGCGGCAGCTCGGCCAACTCGTATTGCACACCGACCTTGACGCTCAGCTTCCGCTGCGATTGAGCGTACAACCGCCCGCCGGCGTCACTCCCCACGAGCACCGCGCACAACTTGATCGGCCCATGGTCGGCGTTGAAACGCGCCACCTCTCGTGTCACGGCCGCCCGAATCTCGGCGGCCAGCGTTCGTCCGTCGAGTATCTCAGCCGCCATGCGGTTTACCTATCCGTCTAGCACCACGCCGTCGCACGTCATACGATTTCCACGTTGAGCGTGCCGGCGATTGGTTTGAGCGTTGCCATCATCTGGTCAAAGGCGCTGAAGTCCAGCGACTGTTGCCCGTCCGACAAGGCCTCGGCCGGCTGCGGGTGAACTTCGACAATCAGCCCATCGGCCCCGGCCGCCAACGCGGCGCGCGACATGGACGGCACATACTCGGATCGTCCCGTCCCGTGACTGGGGTCTATGATTATCGGAAGGTGCGAGAGGTGCCGCACCACCGGGATGATCGACAAGTCCAGCGTGTTTCGCGTGTGGGCCGCGAACGTCCGCACGCCGCGCTCGCAGAGAATCACCTGCCGATTCCCGCCGCTCATGATGTACTCGGCCGCGAGCAGCCACTCCTCGACCGTGGCGGACATGCCGCGTTTGAGAAGCACTGGCTTCTTGGCTTTGGATAGCCGGCGAAGAAGGGCGTAATTCTGCATATTCCGTGTCCCGACCTGGAGCACGTCAGCCGCTTCCTCGACCTGATCGGCAGTTTCGACGTCTATCACCTCGGTCACGATTCCGATGCCGGTCTCCTCGCGGGCCTTGCTCAGCAGTCGCAGCCCCTCGGTTCCCAGCCCCTGAAACGCATACGGGCTGGTACGAGGTTTGAAGGCCCCGCCGCGCATGAGCTTCACGCCGCGTTTTGTCAGGAATTGGGCCGACTCGATGATCATGCGCTCGTTCTCGACGGCGCAGGGGCCGGCGATCATGGTGAAGCCGACGCCGACGTGTGTCGGCCCGACCTTGAAGGCGCTGGGCTGGGGGTGCGTTTCACGTGAAACGAGTTTGTAGCCGGACGTGACACGGACAACATCCTCGACGCCCGGCATCATCAGCAGCATTTCGCGGCCTTCCGGCCCGCGGTTTCCGGTGATGCCGATGGCGGTGCGCGTGCCGCCCGGGATTACGTGGGGTGCGTATCCGAGTCGGGATATTTTATCGGCGACGGCCTGGACTTGCTCAGGCGTCGCAGTCGCATTCATCACGACGAGCATATACGTGCTCCTGTGTGTGGCTGTTCCAGAGGCGGCGGGCCTCAAGGCGTTTGGCAGTCTTGGGCCGACAAGTGCGCCAGGGTATCCCGGAGACGTTTCGGTTCCAAGTCGTCCGGATGCCGGAATCGCGGACGCCGCCGTCCGGGAGCGCTCCCGAACGCAATGGGGATCGTCCGGGCGTTGAATTTGCGGCTCTCTGGTGAACTTGGGCGGCTTTGGCGCCCCGCGTTCCGATGATAGTATACTGTGGAGCATATGGCAGGGAGCGTGATCCCCGCGCACGGAGTGACCGGAATGAGCATACGTGTGCTGGTATGGGGAGCAGTGTTGTGCATTGGTATGGGCCTACCTCGGGCCGCGGCGCAAGGCTATGCGTCTGATCGTGGCGGCCGGTTCAACCGCGCGCAGTCGCCCTCGGGGTCTTTGGGCGGACGGTTTACGGGAGGTGCGACAGCGGCCTTGAGCGTCAGCAGGAGTGCGTCGGTGTCTCTGATGGGACAGCAGGATTACTCCTTCCGTCGTTCGGGTGCCCAGACGCGTTATGGGTCGGCGCTGTCGCTGACTGGCACCGGGTTGCGTGGTAGCTTTGGCGGGCTCCAGGCGTTGCCGCCTCTTGGGGGCCGCATGCAGGCTCAGACGCTCTCGGGTATGGGGGCCGCGTTGCGTCTGGATTTGCTGGTTCCGGGGGTGCCAACTCGCGGGTACTTGCCGACGTTGGATGCCTACAAGTACACGCCGCGCGCGCCGACGACGCATTTTCATGACGTTTTCGGTTTGGTTCCGGCGCGGGAAGTCCATGCTGTGGCCGAGGTTGCGACAATGGCTGAGCTTATGGAGGGGCGGACGCAGTTGCGTGTGGAGCGTGCGCGGTCTGAAGGGATGGAGTTCTTCCGCGCGGCCACGCGTGAGGCTCCGGATCCGCGCAGTGGTGTGCGAAGCGATTGCCCGGACTGTCGGGACAAACTTGCGCGCGCGATTCAGCGTTTGACGATAGTGGAGGAGCTTGACCGCGAGTCGGATCTGCCCTCGGTGCTGATTGCACACGCGCGGCTGGACCAGGAGCGTCCGATGACCGCGTTCGGCAGTCTGCTGCGAGCGTTTGGGCGAAACTCGGAGCTGTTCTCCTCGAACCGCGATGCTCTGGGCGCCTACTTCGGTGATGTCGAGGGCGATGGTGAGGACGCGCGCTCTGCATACCTCGAGGGTCAGATGCGTCGCTACCTGGGGATCGGCTCCGGGCCGGCTGCCGGCATCGGCGCCATGAACCCCACGTCGCCCGAAGCTTGGGCTCTGGAGGCGTACTGTGCCTGGCGTTTTGGCGATCCAGCCCGAGCCCGGGAGGCTCTGGAGGAGGTCCGCCCGTTGGCCGGGCGGTTGTCGCCCGAACATGCGGCCCAGCTCATGGGCATGGTTGCCGCCTTGGAAGTCCAGGTGCGCTGAAGCCAGCCACACCTGAGGTGATCCGTAGAGCTAACCACGTTTGGCAGGACACATGGACAACGGTACAGGATTCCCATTTTGTCGTCTCGCTGACCAGGCTGGGGGGTGGCGGTCGTGAGCGAACAGGCGCGGTCCTCATCGCAGGGGTGGTGGCTGGGGTGGTCGCGCCGCAATCGCCGCGCTCTAAACGTCGTCTGGCACGTGTTGCTATTCGCGTTGGCGTGGGTTGTGGCCTTTGGCCTGGTGTACAACTTCAGGGGTTCTCCGACGCTTGGGCGTCCACTGGTTTGGATCAAGTCTCTGTTCGCGACGGTCGAGCCGCTGGATCCGGGGGCCGCGGACTGGTTCCTTGATTGGTGTCTGCCGTTCCTGGTGCCGGTGGTTTCGATCAAACTGACGGTCTTCGTGTTGATGGGACTGCATCGCTCCTCCTGGAAGTATGCGAGCCTGCGCGACGTGTTTCGGATAGCTCAGGCCTCATGGTGGAGCTTCTTCTGCATATTCCTGCTGTACTACGGCTACCAGAACCTGCCCGGGCTGGGCATCGACATTCGCACGCCTGGTGAGCGTTTCCCAGATTCGGTTTTCATCCTGGATTTCGCGGGCACGATCGCGCTGATCTGCGGGGCGCGCTTGGGTGTGCGTCTGTACCATGAGGAGGTTCGGCCGGCGGCCGATGGTGTGACGCCGAAGTTACTGGTCATCGGGGCCGGCAACGCGGGCGAGAACATTGTCCGCGAGATTCAGCGCATGCCGGTCGAGCAATACCGCGTGGTTGGCTTTCTCGATGACAGCCCGGACAAGCTGGGCGAGCAGATCCACGGCCTCTCGGTGCTGGGTCGGATCGAGGACATCCAGGAGGTGTGCGAGGAATACGCCGTCGATGAGATTCTAATCGCGATTCCGTCGGCGACTCGTGATCGCTTGCGTGGTGTCATCGAAATGTGCCAGGGGGCGAATCTCCGATTCAAGACCGTGCCGGCACTGGCGGACATCATCTCCGGTCAGGCGTCGATCAAGGAAATCCGCGATGTAGACATCAACGATCTGCTGGGGCGGGCGCCGGTCAAGCTGGACGAGGATCAGATCGGCAAGTTCATTCGTGATCGGGTCGTGGTGGTAACAGGGGCCGGCGGCTCGATTGGAGCCGAGATGTGCCGGCAAATCGCACGCTTCAAACCACGACGGCTGGCCCTGATCGAACAGTCGGAGCCCGGCCTGTTCCCCATCGACCAGGAGCTGAGGCGCGCGTTTCCCGACCTCGATATCGTGCCGTATATCGCGGACGTCACCGACCGCCGGCGGCTCGACTGCCTCTTTGAGAAGGAGCGTCCCAGCGCGGTGTTTCACGCAGCGGCGCACAAGCACGTTCCGATGATGGAGGCCAATCCCGGCGAGGCCACCAAGAACAACATCAGGGGATCACGCATGGTAGCGGACGCGGCCACCGCGTGCGGCTGCGAGAAGTTCGTGATGATCTCGACTGATAAGGCCGTCAACCCGACGAGCATCATGGGCTGCACGAAGCGCGTGGCCGAGATGTACGTGCAGGGGTTGGACGCCCGCTCGAAGACGCAGTTTGTTACGGTGCGCTTCGGAAACGTACTCGGGAGCAGCGGCAGCGTCATCCCGGTCTTCCGAGAGCAGATCGCCCGCGGCGGCCCGGTCACGGTTACGCATCCCGATATGGTGCGGTACTTCATGACCATCCCCGAGGCCTCGCAACTCGTTTTGCAGGCGGCTTCGATGGGCGAAGGCGGGGAGATTTTCGTCCTCGAGATGGGCGAACAGGTCAAGATTCTCGATTTGGCCCGTGAGATGATCACGCTGTCGGGGTTCCGCCCCGACGTCGATATCAAGGTCGTATTCTCGGGCGTGAGGCCGGGCGAGAAGCTCTTCGAGGAGCTGGCCATCGACGGGGAAGATGTGGCTCGCACCGCTCATCCGAAGATCGGCATCTGGAAGATCATCCCGCCTGAGTGGGACGAGCTCGTGCGGGCGATTGACGAACTGGTGGCCGACGCCGACCAACTGGATCGTGACCAGACGCGCAGGCGACTCAAAGACATCGTCCCTGAGTTCTACCTGGAGCCGCCGGACCCCGACGCCGGAGTTCAGCAGGCGCGCTCGAAGGAACCGGCGGCTTCGCCGGATGCCGCGGTCAGGCCGGCGTAGAGGGTGGCTGCAACCGGCGGCTGGTGCGTGGCCGGAGCGCGGCACTGTATGCCGTGGTCGACTTCTCTCAGGACACATTGGGGCTGGATTGCCGC
>CAZUCH010000232.1:0-5594 GCA_964619045.1 uncultured Planctomycetales bacterium
ATGACCGGTTACACATGACCGGTTACACATGACCGGTTACACATGACCGGTTACACATGACCGGTTACACATGACCGGTTACAAACCGGTCCCACAGTACCGTGGGCGCGGATGGCTATGCGAATCCTACGCGCTGGCGCGTGCTGTCTTGCAGCGCCGCCGGTAGCGCGTCGGCGACCTCGCGGGCCAGGTATCCGAACGGGGCGATTTCCTTGGCGCAGTAGTCGGCGGCCAAGCCGTGTGCGTGAACTCCCAATCGGGCGGCGTCGAAGGGGGCGAGCCCCTGGCCAAGTAGCGCGGCGATCACGCCCGTGAGCACATCGCCCATTCCGCCGGTCGCCATCCCGGGGTTGCCGGTGGTGTTCACGTATGTCTGTTGAGCGGTGCTGACGACTGTTCGGTGTCCTTTCAGAACGACAATGGCCCCGGACGCGACCGCGTATTGGTGAGCGCAGGCCAGACGCGATGGACCGTCCTGGTCCGTGAGACTTGGCAAGTCAGCGGCGTTACGCAAACGCTCCATCTCGCCAGGGTGGGGGGTGATTATCGTTGGGGCCGAGTGGCGTTGCGTCCACCACGGATCGGCTTCAGTCATCGCGGCCAGGTTGTTCAGGCCGTCGGCGTCAACCACTACTGGCACGCGAGCGACTTTGAGTATGTCTCGGACAAACTTGCGCAGCTCGTCCGACTGCCCCAACCCCGGCCCCAGTGCGATGACGTGGGCCCAGTCCAGATCGAGCAATGGCAGCGCCCGCTGCCCGTCTATGCCGCCGGCGTCCGTCTCGGGTAATGCGACGGTCATCAGTCCGGGCTCGGCGGCGGCCACGATAGGTTGGACCGACGCCGGCGTCAGGACGCGCACGAGCCCGGCGCCGCTGCGCAACGCCCCCAGGGCGGCCAGGATGGCGGCCCCACTCATTCCACGACTGCCGGCGATGACGGCCACGTGGCCGGCCTGTCCCTTGTGCATGGTAGCCGGGCGCGGCGGGAGCCGAGGGAGATCGCTGGTTGGCGTCGGTGGGGGGGTGGACGTGTTCACTCCTGCTCCTTGGTTTTGGGGGCTGAGTCGGACAAACGGTCGGCGACGCGGTTTATGAGTGCCGCCTGGTAGCCCGCTCCGAAGCCGTTGTCGATATTCACGACTGACACGCCCGCCGCGCAGGTGTTGAGCATGCCCAGCAGAGCCGCGAGCCCGCCGAAGCTGGCACCGTATCCGATGCTGGTGGGGACGGCGATGACCGGGGCCTGGACGAGTCCGCCGACGACGCTGGGCAGGGCGCCCTCCATCCCGGCCACTACGACCAGGACGCTGGCGGCGCGGATGTCGTCCGAGTGTGCCAGCAGTCTGTGCAACCCGGCCACGCCGACGTCGTACAGCTTCTGGGTTCGTTGGCCCATCATCTCGGCGGTAATGCGGGCCTCCTCGGCCACCGGCAGGTCGCTGGTGCCCGCGCACACGATGGCGACGAAGCCCGGCCCGGGTTGCTGGTCGCGACGCCGCAAGGTCAACGTGCGAGCCTGGTCGTGGTATTCGGCGTCGGGGAAACGGCGTCTGACGAGCTCGGACGCTTCGGGCGTGACGCGTGTGGCCAGGACATTCTCGCCGGTCGCGGCCAGCCGTTCGAAGATGGCATCGACCTGCTCGGATGTCTTGCCCTGGCCGAAGATCACTTCGGGGAAGCCGCAGCGCAGGGCTCGATGATGGTCGAGGCAGGCGAAGTCGAGCTTCTCGAAGGCCGGCATGGTCAGTTGTTCGACGGCGTCGGAGACCGACACAGTGCCGGCGGCGAGGCGTTCGAGCATCTGCCGCAACAAGTCTGGATTCAACGGTCGCTCTCCATGTGGCGCGCTCGTGTCACCGGGGCCCGAGTCGCGCTTGTATTGTCGGACGCTGGTAGTATATTCATCGCTAGCGACATGTACGAGAGGAACCTATGAGCAAGGCTGGTGCCGGCAAACAGCAACTCGAGATCGTCGAGCCGATCGGGACGCGCGTTCTGATCCGCAAGGACGAGGACAAGAAGACGACCAAGGGTGGCATTGAGTTGCCGGGAAACATCGAGATTCCGACGATCACCGGTCGGATCGTGGCGGTCTCGGCCCAGGTCGAGCGTGACGAGGACTACCCGGTCGCGCAGTACGACAAGGTGCTCTTCAATCCGAAGAACGCGGTGCCGGTCGACTTCGAGGGCGATAACCGGCTGTTCGTGGTTCCGATCGAGGACGTTGTGGCGGTGTTTCGGCGGAGCGTGTGAAGCGCCTCGGTTCCCGGGTCGCCCCTTCGTCATGATCTGGACCTGAGCGCTTTCAGTCGGTCGCGCGGCGGGTGAAGTCCCATATGATCTAGGTTCGTCGAGGTGTGGAGGAATCGCCGGCTCAATCGCCTGCAGCTACCAGAAAACGCGCTGGAAACCGCGGTCGCGGTGCTATAATGGGCGGTGAGCGTGGAAGTAATGTCCTGGGCCTGGCGATCCGATCTGGTGGCCGGTGACTATCACATGAACAACGAATATACGGGAACAAGCAAGTTCGCGGTGGCGCGGCGTTTCACAGTGTTGGCCGCCTTGCTGGCCTCGCTGGCAAGCTACCCAGGTTGTGTCTCCGAACTGCTGCCGGCCAACATCGGCAACCCGATGGCGCCGGCGGGTCTGGTTATCGAACGCACCGACAAGGCCACGCTGAGCCGCGTGCTGGACGACGATGTTTACTGGCTCGATGTCGAGCGGCAGAGCGACGATGGCGGTACAGTGGGCGGATTCATCTCTCCCCGGCACGAACACGACGGTGGACTGGTGATGTTCCTGGATGGGGCCAGCACCTTCGCCGAGGGCGGAGAACTCGAGGCGGCCCGTCTCAACTACCACCTGTTCAGCGACGACATTTGCGGGGCCGGCTTCATGATGTGGGTGCCGGTACTGCCGGAAGAAGACACCCCATTCGGCGGCGAGGATCTGAACCACGCGCTGGAGCTGATAGATTGGCTAGACGCCGGCGGCAAGGAGTTTCTGCGTGTCGAGCGCATCTACGTTGTTGGCTACTCGGCCGGCGGGACGATCGCCAACCTGATCAACCTGCGGCGCGACGTGACGGCGATCGTATCGCTGGCCAGCCTCACGCATTCGGACCAACTCGACGAGATGACGCCAATTTATCGCGCGTTCGAGAGCTTGTTCCCCGACAACACCGGCGCCAGGTACATCGACGCGACAATCCGCAGCCTGGAACCGCCGGATTCGGAGAAGCGTCAGCAGATGGACGTCGTAGCTCAGGTCGAACACCTGCGCAACCCGACGCTGTTCGTGCATGGAATGGACGACATCATATTCTTCGCCGAGAATACGTTGGCGCTAGAGGCGCGCTATTGGGAGCTGCTGGCAGAGGGTGTGCAAATGCCGGAGCTCGATTTTCTGTATATGCCGGGGGAGGACCACTTCCAGATCGGCGCGGATCCGTACGTTCGCGCGCAAGTCGTGGACTATCTCCTGCAATTCGAGTCGCCGGGGTTCTAAAACCTATCCTAGAGCTTGTGGCACAGGCTTCCAGCCTTGTGATTATACCGGCAAGATGCCGGTGCCACATGGGTAGATTCTAGCGGCGAAGCTGTGCGAGTTCGCGGCGCGCGGACTTGAGTTGCTCCGGCGTGGCCTTGGTCGTCAGGGCGCGCTCATAGTGCGTGGCGGCTTCATCCAGCCGGCCCCGAGTTCGTAGGAAGCGGGCCAGCCGGTACTGTACGCGGAACAGGTGGGGCTGCCCGGCGACCGCCTCGCGATACAGCGCCTCTGCCTCGTCCGGGCGATCGAGTCTTGTCAGGATGCCGGCCAGCCGGTGGCGGTAGTCCACCCACTTTCTGGACTCGGCGGGGACATGTTGTAGCGCGGCGCGGTAGGCTTCGATGGCACCTTCCGTGTCGCCGATCAGATCGAGTTCGGATGCCCGACCGCCCCAGGCCTGGTGCAGATCGGGCCGGCAGCGCGTGCAGAGTGCGTACTCCTCGGCCGCGCGGGCGTGTTCTCCATTCCGGCGAAGCAGGTTTGCCAGGTTGTAGTGCCCGACCCAGCCGTTCGGGCTCATGGTGACCGTATTCTCCCAGAAGGCCCGGGGGTTCTTCCAGCCTGTGCCGCTGACTCGCCAAGTACACGCACCCAGTGTGATGAGGATGCCGCCGACCAGGATCGTGGGAATGATGGTGCGCGGCATGGGGTGCCGGGCTCGCCGGCGGAGCGCGTCGACCACGACCGCGACCGCCAGGAAGGCTCCGATACCGGGCAAGTAGAGGTAGTGATCGGCAACGAAGGCAAACTGCATGTAGTTGAACGGGATGAGCCCCAGAACCGGTCCGAGCGCAATCAGGTATTGGCCGATGCCCCACAGGACGTGCTCGGGAATCCGTCGCCGTAGCCGCCAGATGAGCAGACCGACAACTGGCAGAGTGGCCAGTGCGGCTACGAACAGCGGCCAAGCGGCGCGCACGTCCCAGCGCTCGTACACGCCGGGGAAGTGAACAGGCACGATGATCTTGCCCAGGTAGAACCACAGTGCGCCGGCGGCCACCAGCGGGCGAAGCAGCGGCTCCAGCGTGACGGCGCTGCCCCTGGCATTGGCCTGCTCGATATGCTGCGTTTGCCAGGCCGCCAAGAGAGTCAGCACGAGTAGGGGGGCTATCCGCGCCGCTGCCCGCCACGTCCAGCGGCGCAGCACGAGTCGATCGCATAATAGCGCTGTGACCGGCAGCGTCAGCACGGCGGTCTTGCTTAGCAGGGCCAGGGTGAAGCAGGCTATGCAGGCGATGTACTCGAGCCAACTTCCGCGGCGCAGATTGCGCAGGTAGAGGGCCAACGCCAGCAGATAGAACAGGCCCGACAGCACGTTCTTGCGCTGCGCGGCCCATGCGACCGAGGCAACATTGACTGGGTGTAGGGCGAACAGGCCGGCCGCCAGCCATGCGACCCAAGGTGACACGCCCAGCAGGCGCAGCACCCAAACGAGCAGAGCGGCGTTCAGTGCGTGTAGCACTAGGTTCGTCAGGTGATAGCCGCGCGGGTCGAACTCCCAGACTCGGTACTCCAGCCAGTATGTCGTGAAGGCCAGCGGGTAGAACTGGTGGCTGCGCTGGGCCCCCGGACTCCAAAGTCGTTTGAGGCCGCCTGGTTGAGTCAGGTTGGCATTGTCCGTGATGTAGGTGGGGTCGTCCCAGGTCACGAAGTCGTTTTCGAGCGTCGGCAGGTATGCGACCGCCGCCAGTAGGGCGATCGAGAGGGCGAGCAGCCACCATTGCCACCGGGGCGCTGTGTTGATCGGCAGATGCGCGGGGATTTCGGCCGGAGAGTGTGGCCCGCGCCGATCCGCGTCTCGGCGTTGTTGTCTGCTGCGTCGAGATCCCATGGCGCCGAGCATACTTGCGCGGCGATGAGATGTCATGCCGCGGCCGGGTGTTGCCGGCGGCACATCGGCGCGGAGGGACAGGCAGAAGACGTCGCCGGCACCGGGCACGAAAGCTCGCTGTCGGCGACGTGAGATGTTAGGTGCGGCGTGCCTAGTCGGTTCCTATCAAGGCCACGAAGGGGTCGATGTCATCGAAGTTGACATCACCGTCC
>CAZUCH010000233.1:0-5530 GCA_964619045.1 uncultured Planctomycetales bacterium
GGACCCTCGACCGGCCGTCGATTACAGTGCCCGCGAACCTCGATTTGTGTGCTATGCCCGCGCAGTTTCTCGGCGTATTCGGTCAGCCGCGCCTCGTCCGCCGGCACCATCTCCACCGACAGCTCGCGGAAGCCTATGCTACCACCTAGAGCGAACTTGGCCCCACGGCGAATGTCCGCAACTGTCGGATTCTTGTGACGAATGCCCGGATCGGGCGACTTGCTCATCTGCTTGGGCTCGATCGGCACCACCAACATCTGGGCCAGCGTGGTGTTGTTGGGCTTATTGACCTCATCCGTCGGCAAGGACTGCACGCCGCCGATGTACCCAAACGCATCGCGAACGGCCTGCATGAATTCGAGGAGCTGCTCGTCCTGCTTCACCTCGCTCATCGACAACATCAGCACGAAGAACACCAGCAGGTTCGTGACCAGGTCGCCGTAGGTTGCCATCCACATCGGACAACTGGGCTCTCCCTTGGGTTTCTTCTGCACGCCCATGGTTCTTCACACCGCTATTGGCCCGCTCGCCTACGCTCGGGGCTCTGGTTCGCTATGGCTGACTCGCATGTCGGCTAGCTCTTATCAGCACCGGCTCGCTCACGCTGCTTCGAATCCAGGAACGCCATCAGCTTCTGCTGCACGATCCGCGGGTTGTCGCCGCTCTGGATGCTCATGACGCCGCGGATGAGGAGCACCTTCCCGGCGACTTCCTCTTCGCTCCGCAAGCCCAGCTTGTCGGCGACCGGCATGAACACCACATTCGCCAGCAACGAGCCGTAGAACGTCGTGATCAGAGCGACCGCCATGCCGGGCCCCAGCTTCGAGGGATCGTCCATGTTCTTCAACATCACGATCAGGCCGATCAGCGTGCCCAACATGCCAAAAGCGGGGGCGTACTTGGCTCCGGCGTCGAACATCGCCTTGCCGATCCCGTGACGCTCCATGAGTGTCTCCACCTCCTGCTCCATGGCCGCCTGGATGACCGACGGATCCTGACCGTCGATCGCCATCCGTAGTCCCCGCACCATGAACTCGTCGTACTCCCCATCCGCCAGGTGGTTTTCCAGGCTCAGAATCCCGTCGCGGCGGGCGACCTCGGCCAGTTGAACCAGTGTCGCCACGTGTTCAACCGGGTCGGGTGCCTTGATGAAGAACGCCTTCCTCACGACCGCCATCGCCCTGAGGGTCTTGCCGAGCGGGAACGACATGATCGCGGCCGCCACGGTCCCGCCCCCGACCAGGATCACCGCGGGAATGTTGACGAACGTCACGAGCTTCTCGTTCATCAGAATCGAGCTCAGAACCAGGCCCACGCACAGCACAGCACCGATTACTGTCGCAATATCCATGCCCGCTCGCGTCCTCTAACAACGACTGTGTACACTCGGCGCACGGCGTCCGCGCGCTGCAGCGCAAAGCTCATTCACATATCGACCCTTGCCAATCCGTCGTTAAGTAGCGTCCCACGCCGGCCCCCAAACCCCGCCCTCTCCCCAGCATGACCCGATTCTACTCCGACCCACGTCCCGAAAGATGGGCCTCCACACGCTTCAATTCCTGCTCCGCCATCTCACGCTGCGCTGCAACCGTCAAGGTTTGAATCGCGCGGCGCAAATGGCCGGCGGCACGCTCGTACTCTCCCAGGTAGCGCCCGTGGATCAAGCCGATAAACAACAGCACCTGGCCTACGTCAGCCGCACCCGGATAGGCTGTCAGGAAAGCCTCATAGGCCTGGGCCGCCTCCCGATAACGCCGCTGCTGAGCCAGATAGTTGGCGATCTCCAATTGCTGGGGCCGCGCCAGAACCTGATGCTCGTCCAGCTCCAACAGGTGCCGATAATCCGCCGCTGCCCCCTCGAGGTCGCCTGTGGCCAGCCGGGCACCAATGCCCTCACGTAGTTTCTCCACCGGCGTCAGCGGAACCGCCGCCAAAGGCCGAGAATCGAGTTCCTCGACCACGATCGGCCGCGACGTGTATCCGCGGCCCCGCGTCGTCGGCGCTCCAACCAGCCCGCTACGGCGGCGCCAGCGATCCCACAGCGCCACCATGTCGAACTGATTACGCGGCAACGCCCGCAGCGCCAGCAACCCCACGGCAACCGCGAACCCGAACGCATAGCCCCCCAGGTGGGCCGAGTGGGCGACGTTCGAGGCCGCGCCCTGCTCCATGCCGGGCGCGATGACGTTGTCCCACAGAATGATCTTGAACACGATGACGATCATCGCCGGCACTCGGAACGTGAAGATGAAGAACAGCCACACCAGCATCGTCACGTGCAGGCGCGGGAACAGCACCAGGAAGGCCGTCGTCACGGCCGCGATCGCCCCCGACGCGCCCAGTATCGGGTTGTCGGCGCTGAGCGTAAACGCGAAGCCGGCGAACACGCCGCCCGCCAGGTAAAACAAAATGTAGCCCAGCCCACCCATCCGGTCGCACACCGCGTTGCCGAAGATCCACAGAAACAGCATGTTGCCGATCAGGTGCATCAGGCCGCCATGCAGAAACTGGTAGGTCACATATTGGTGCAGGCTCGGCCGCGCGGCGTCCAGACAATACAGAGCCTTCAGATGGGCTCCCACCGAACCGCCCGCGTAGTCCGTGAATATGAATACGAGCACGTTCACGCCAATCAGAACGTAATTGGCGATCGGCGTCCGCCGCGTCCGAAACTCAGTTCCGATTGGTATCAGCATGAAGGCTCTCTTACTCTCCGTCGGCCTCGGCTACGCGCCGCGCGACCTCCAGCAGCCTATCGCGGACCGCCGGCATCAGTGGCGCGGGCTCGAATTCGCTCAGCCGCTCGCGCGCCGCCAGGCCGCCCGCCGCCAGTATGCGCCCGAAATACTCCCAGCCCGGGCGCCCCGAATCAAGCTGCTGCGGATCGCCCACATCCAGATTCGCTGGCCAGCCGCTATCCCAGCGTCCCTGCCGGCTGTCCAGCGCGCCGAGTGCCATGTACGCCAACCCGCGTACCCAGCCGGGCTGATCGGCCGCTTCACGCCACAGCTCGAGTTGCGGCCGCACCGACTGATCGCCGGCCTCCGCCGTGATGACAAAAGCCGCCGCCAGAGCCGCGTGATTCGGCTGGCGCTGGCCGGGATCAAGCAACTCACGCACGCGTGGCGTACAGCCGAGGCCGAACCTCCGCCACTGTCGCAAGGCCGCATCGGCCGTCTCCCACCCGGCCCGCAAGTCCGCCAGCAAGTCCTCTTCGAGCAGCCGCTCGGTCGTCACGGTTCGATAGCTCAACCGCGGCGGCGTGGGGTACGGACCGGTTGCGGACGCCAAGTCCAATTGCGCCCACTCCAAGGCCGCGGCCACTTCCACGCGTGTGACGTCCAGCGGGCTGGCTGTCGAAACGCCTCCGTACAACTTGCCCTGTAAGCGCGCCGCGCTCCATGTCATCCGTTGCTGCTGCGCCGGACTGGCCGTTGGCAACAGCTCCACCAGCTCGCTGCCGATGCGCTGACATAGCGTTCTGTACTGCGGGCCGCGCCGCTTGAGAATCAGCCCCGCCGCCGCCCGTGCCGTCAGCGGGCCACTGAGGGCCACACCCTTGAGGATATCGCGCGGCCGTCGCACGTCTTGTGGGTTGAATTCCAACCGGCCCGCGCGCGGTCGCCCCAGCTCGAACACCGCGTCCGCGAACTCGTCTCCAGCTCCCTGACCCAGCCAGTTCCAGCTCTCCCAGTACAACTCGGCCACACGCCCGAAGACCAGCGTGGGCTGCTGTTCCGCTAGACCGCGCAGTCCATCCCCACAGCGCGCCACCTCGGCCTCCAACGCGCCGATCAGCAGACCGGCTCCCGCTTGCTCTTCCAGCTTCGCGACCCGCGCGACTCGTTTCAGCGCCAGCCAGCGCTTCAGCTTCTCCACCCATAAGCCCACCAATTCGTCCACGACTTCCTTGTCTGCAAGCAACCCCCGTCCGCGCAAAGCCGCGCCTCGCAATCCCTCCACCCGTTCACAACGCCGCAAGAGCGCAATCCACTCCGTCACGGACTCTGGGCAACCGGCGCCATTGCGCGCCAGCAGGTCGATGGCGGCGCGGCGATTGCCCAGCGCTACCGGATCATCTCCGCCGCGCTCCAACGATGCGGCCAGCGCTTCCCCAACCGCGGGCGCCGCCCGCCGTTCGACCCCCGCCAGCCGTGCCAACGCCGCCCGCCGGGCCTCAAGGCCGTCCGCGGTCAGCAGCGCCTGCGCCAGTTCATTCGCCGCGACGGGCGCCGGCGTCACCGGCTCGTAGCGTGGCCCCGCCGGCTGCGAGCGGATCAGGTACAGTTCCACGCCCAGGTAGCTGGCCGACGCCACGGCGAGCACGACCAGACACGCAACCAACCGAGCCCGCCAACTCATCATCCGCAGCCGCTGGCCCAATGGCGGCCGTTGTCCGGTCAGCAGATCGCTCTGACACTCGTGACAATGGCTCGCCGTCATCCCCACTTCGACCCCACAACTCGGGCACACACGCGCCGGCGGCGCCGGCGGCATCGGTGGCGACCCGTCCACGTCCAAGCGCACCACCGGCTCGCTTTCAGGCTCGATGCCCAGCTCCGCGGGAACCTCGAACTGCTCCCCGCATGCCGGGCAGAGGCGCGCCTGCCCGACCACATCCGGGTCGATGACCAGCATTTTCTCGCAATGTGGACACCGCAGCTTCAGCGACATTCCCGGCTAATCTCCCGATCTCGCGACCGGCGGCATGCTGGGCCCGACCATTGACCCACGCACACATGCACGCCATCGGCAGAGAGTGTACCATAACGCCGCGAAGCCTACCGCCGGTTCGCGAAACCGGGCTCGGCGGCAGGTCGGCTTATGAGACCGACGGTTTCCTGGAGGATCTGTCAATGAACCAAGCACCACATCGCCCCCAAATGCGACACACGCTCGCCGCCCTGGCAATCGTCGCCCTGACGCTGCCGGCGCTTGCCACGCCGCCAACCGTTGTCAGCACGACCCCAGCCGTTGGCGACTTCGACGTCGATCCCGCCCTGACACAGATCCGGGTCGAGTTCGACCAGGACATGAGCCACGGCGGACACTCCGTCTGCGGCGGCGGCGACTGGTTCCCCGAGTTGGTCGGCAAGCCAACCTGGGAGAGCGCACGCGTCTTCATAATGACCGTCAAGCTCAAACCCAACCACGACTACGGCTTCAACATCAACTGCCCCTCCGCCAACAACTTCCGCAACACCGACGGCGAACCCGCTGTGTACTACTCCATCAACTTCGCCACGCGCGGCGGAACCAGCGACGTCACGCCCGAGACACACGCCGCCGCGTACAAGGAGCTTCGCCGGCTCATCCGGGACGACTACTCCTACCGCCACGTGCGCGATGTCGATTGGGGCAAGCTCTTCAAGGAGTACCGTAAGCACCTCTGCGAAGCCGCCACCCCCGAGCAGTTCGGTCGCCATGCCGGCAGGATGCTGGCCGCCGCCAAGGACATACACATCTCGGTGAAGCTCGGCGACCGCTACTTCGCATCGCACAGTCGATCGGTCCCGCCCAACGGCAACTT
>CAZUCH010000234.1:0-5521 GCA_964619045.1 uncultured Planctomycetales bacterium
GCTGGGGACGCCGGAGTATATGAGCCCTGAGCAGGCTCGGGGTGATGCGAACATCGACGAGCGTGCGGACCTGTACTCGGCGGGTGTGGTTCTGTACGAGATGCTGACGGGCCGGACGCCGTTCCGTGCGGACACGCCGTCGGGCGTCATCCACCGGATTCTGCACGAGGAGCCGGTGGACCCGCGCAAGCTCGACAAGGCGACCGATCCGGTGCTGGCTAGCTTGGCGCTTAGGCTGATGGCAAAGCGGCGGGAGGATCGGTTCGAGGGGGCGGGGGAGGCGAGCGGCCTGCTGGCGGGGCACAAAACCGTCTCCTCTCCGGAGCGACGCCGAAGGGGGCGCAACAGGCTGATGCTGCTGGGGGTGGCCCTCGCAATCGTCGGCGCGGCGTGGCAGGTGATCGGCTGGCGAGCGCCCGTAACCGAGGTGCGGGTCGATCCGGACGGGCTGCACTCTGCGCAGGTACGCTACGGCGATGATCCGAACTGGATCACGATTGCGGAAACTCGGCTGGGCCCCGAACTCCGCGACGCGAAGATGCTCGGCAACGCCGGTGGCGAACGCGTGATCGTGTCCATGTCGAAGCTCCCGCCAGCGGAGTCCGGCGTGTTGTTCGCCTTCGATCGCACCCGAGCCGGCGGCTGGGAACGGCGGTGGAGCGTGGGGCTGCATCCGGACTTTGCGTGGCCGGGAGCCTCGGCGGATATGGCCTACTGGATCGGCCAGCGCATCTTGGTGGCCGACTTCGATGGTGTGCCGGGCAACGAGATTATCGCGCGTGCCAACCATCCGCACGATTACCCGACACGTCTGACGTTGGTCGATCCGGATAGCGGGGAGTTGGGCTCCACGTTCTGGCACGTGGGGCAGCTCCGCGACGCCCTGCTGTGGCCGGACTACTTCGGGTACGGACGGCACGCCATAGTGGCCGTGGGAACACACAATCCGCGAGAGGACTTCGCGATGCCATGGCCGCGGGATCAGGAGCCGCTCGACGGAACGATGGTGCCGGTTGTGATGGTCATCGATCCTCGCTCGATGGACGGTGTCTGGCCGCCACCCCGGGGGACTTTCCCGGTGAAGGCCGCGCTGCCATACGCCTACGCGTATGTGAACGTCGCGGCGGACGTGAGCGAGTTTTCGGCGGACAGAAACGCCGTTATCAAGTGTGGCGACGGAAACGGAAACGCGTTCGACATCCGCGGGATCAGTGTCCAACGCACGGCGACCGACATGACGGCTCCGTCGCGCTTGCGGGTCGTGCTGGGCGGAGCGCAGATTGTGGTCGACAAGGATCTATGTGTGGTGGACGTTGATCTTACGAGCGGGTGCAAATTACCATCCGAGGCGTTTTGGTGGGGCTGCTGGCGGCCGGTGGTGCGGCGCGGGGAGGTTATCGCCGACAGGCTGCCCGATTGAGTAAGCGGGCCACGCTTGTCGCGCGGCCCGCTGTCGCTCTGGCGTCGGCAATCACCGCCGAGATTCTACAAGCCAGCGTCAAACATGATCTGTTCGTCCGAGCGCGGGTATTCGTAGACCCTGACGTCGTCGATGAGTCCCTTGAAGTTCTGTGTGGGGGGATCGTTCGTATGGCCGGTGCCTATGGTGAAACGCCACAGGCCGTTGACCTGTAGGGGGCCGGTCGCCGGCTGCGAATCGACCAAAATGCCATCGAGATACAGCGCGAGTTCGGTGCCGTTCTTACGCATGGCCACGTGGTGGCACTCGTTGTCGGTGACCACCGGGCCGTACAGGCTGATGCCTCCTTCGTTCTCCGTGTAGGCAATGCTGCGGAGGGTGCCATCTTCGCGCTGGACGCCCAGATGGAATTCCCCATCGCTACTCTCGTTCTTCAGGATCGTGCCCCGGATCCAGTTGGGTTCGAACGCCCCATCGGTCTTGAACCACGCCTGACACGTGAATTCGTTGAACTGCCGTCCACCCAGCAGGTTGTCTCCGATTTGGACGCGGTCTTCGTCGAATTCGAGCGCGCACCCATCGTCAAGCGCGCAGCCGGTCTCAGTCCAGGATGCACCGAAAATGGTCCCGTCCAAATGGCGGGCCCCCGAGTCGACGGCCACGTCACCGTCGCACTCGTCCAGCTTCCACACGCCGACCAGGCCGGCATCCGCGGCAATCCGCTCGTCGGTAAGGGCGTGATCGTGGATCTTGACTTCGTCGATCAGGCCCTGGAAGAAGTGCGCGGGGTCGTCCGTGTACTTGCAGGCGATCGTGGCATGCCACACTCCGTTCACTTGAAGGGGACCTGACGCCGGTAGCGAATCCAGCTCGATTCCATCCAGGAACAACGCGATTTCCGCAGTGTCTTTCCTCAGCGATATGTGGTGCCACTGGTCGTCGGTGACAACCGGACCATAGAGGCTCTGGCCACCTTCGTTCTCAGTATAGACCAGGCAATGCAGAGTGCCGTCCGCATCAAGCATCACGTTGACTTCTCCGTCGGTTGTCTCGGTGGAGAAAATCGTCGCGTGTATGGGATCGGTCACGGCGGATGTCTTGAACCAGGCCTGGAACGTGAACTCCTCGAAGCGCTCGCCGTCGAGCAGGTCGGTGCCAAGATACACGTAGTCACCGTCGCCGTCGAAGCTGAGGGACTTGCCGACTCCGACCGCGGGCGGAACATCGTCGGAGAACGTGGAGTCGCCTTCAAGCGTCCCATGGTTCTCGAACCAGCCGTAGTCGCGGGCCACGCCGTCCAGGGCCCAGAAGTCGATCGGCCCGGTATGGCCGCCGCCGCCGGACAATGCGGCTACAAACGCGTCGATGTCGTCGAAGTCGACGACGCCGTCGCCGTTGATGTCGCCGCGCAGCCCGTAGCCGGCCTGTGCGCACCGGCGCCGAAGACCGCCATGGCCAGAACGACACCGACAAACCTGATCGAGAGACAGCTACTTCTCATCTCATTCTCCTTGCTGCTTTCGCCTCGTTGGAGGTGGATCGCACTTGCGGCCCTATCGTGCCTCCATCCCAACAGGCGACGTGCGCGGGTGTGTCTGACGCGAGAATGCGGAGAATGTTGGGAGAAAGTGGGGATGATGCGTCAAGATGCACGCTGCCTCGACTGACCGGCTGCAAACCGGTCCCACAGATGGAGGGGGCCCGCTCGCTTACGCTCGGGGTTCTGTTCTGGGGGGCGGGTGGTGTTGGTGTCGCGGAGTTGGATGGCGGATGCAGCGGCTACAGATAGCGACTGATCGAGCCCAGCAGACTGCGCAACTCCTGGAGGGCGCGATAGCACAGGGCGTGTATCGCCGGCTCGCTTTTGCCGAGATGTTTGGCCAACTCGGCCGTTGGCATTTGCTCGAAGTACTTGAGGCGGATCGCGGTTCGCTGGTCGTCGGTCAGCCGGGCCAGACACGTCAGTGCGGCGGCGATGGCCTCATCACGCGCCAGGTGCCGGCTGGGCGTGGGATCGGATGCCGCCACCCGATGCACCAGGTCGATCAGCGAGTCGCGCGTGGCTGGTTGGCCGACATTTCGCCGGATGTCGCGTTTCTGCCTCGTGAGGCCGCGTTCGATGTCGCGCAGATCGTTGATGGCGATGCGCTCAATCCACTTGTAGAAGCCGGCGGCGTCGGCGAAGCGGGCCGTGTCCAACGACCCGAACGCGGCGACGTATACCTCTTGCAGGACGTCTTCGACATCGACGTGATGGCGCGAATCGGCGCTGAGCTTGCGTGCCAGCATCCCGCTCAAGATTGCGTGGTAATGCACGATCAGACGCTGCAATGCATCCAGGTCGCCGGTCGCGGCGTCGCGTGCTGCCTGGTCGCGTTCCTGCTCGTTCATGTGCCGCCGTTGGGAGTTGGGGTGCGATGCGTCAAGACGCCTACCTCGGCCGACCGGCTGCAAACCGGTCCCACGGATGGAGGGGGCCCGCTCGCTTACGCTCGGGGTTCTGTTCTGGCTACGAGCGGCGAAGCGCTGAAGCTAGTGTACTGGTATCGGCGAAGTGGCCGCAACCGGTCCCGGTCCGGTTTGCGGCGATCGAGGCGGGGGTCTACGATGCTCGTACATTCAACAGAGGAGCACGCATGGCGGATATTCTGTTTCACGGGGCTACCGGCGAGGTTACCGGGTCGATGCACATGGTTCGCGTCGACGACCAGTGGGTAGCACTCGATTGCGGGCTGTATCAAGGTCGCCGAGCCGAATCCGAGGCTAAGAATCGCGAGTGGCCGGTTCCGCCGAAGGATATTGCGGCGGTTGTCTTGTCGCATGCTCACATCGATCATTCTGGGCGTTTGCCACGTCTGGTCAAGGATGGGTTTGACGGCGTGATCTACTGCACGCACGCCACGCGCGACCTGCTGAGCATCATGTTGCCGGATTCGGCCCATATACAAGAGGAAGACGTCTTTTACGTGAACAAGCGGCGGAAGAAGAAGGGCCTGGAGCCGATTGAGCCGCTGTATGCGTACGAGGACGCGATGGGGGCTATCAGCATGGTCCAGAGCGTGTCCTATGGAAAGTGGATGCAGGTCGTCCCGGGGCTGCTGGCCAACTTCCGCGAGGCCGGGCACATGCTAGGCTCCGCCGGCATTCGGCTGGAGTTCGCCAAGCGCAACAGCCATGCCCCGTCGCTGTTCTTCAGTGGCGACATCGGCCGTAACAACAAGCCGATCATCCGCGACCCCGGCGGCTTCCCCGAAGACGAGACGATCATCTGCGAGAGCACCTACGGCGGCCGGATCAGCGAACAGGTTCTGGACGCCAAGGAGCAACTGCTCACGATCGTCAAGCGTACGACCGAGCGGGGCGGCAAGGTGATCATCCCGGCGTTCTCGGTCGGGCGAACACAGACGATCGTCTATTTCCTGCATGAGCATATGGTCAGCGGGGCTTTGCCGCGCATCCCGGTCTATGTCGATAGCCCGCTGGCGGTGAACGCGACCGAGGTGTTCAAGATGCACCCCGAGTGTTATGACGCCGAGGCGCGTGCTTTCTATCAGGCCAATGGGGACATTCTGGGCGGCGACTTCTGCCGGTGCATTCGCGATGTCGAGGAGAGCAAGGCTCTGCAAGGGCGCCAGGAGCCCTGCGTTATCATCTCTGCCAGCGGGATGTGCGAGGCCGGCCGCATTCGGCACCACATCAAGAACAACATTGGTAGCCCGAAGAACACGATACTGATCGTCGGCTGGCAGGCGATGCACACCCTGGGGCGCAAGTTGGCCGACGGGGCCAAGGAGATTCGCCTGTTCCACGAGGACTACGAGGTCAAGGCCGAGGTGACGCAGATCGAGGGTTTCAGCGGTCATGCCGACCAGGCTGACTTGCTGCGCATGTTGGCGCCGCGGGCCGAGAAGACCAAGCGTATTTTCCTGGTGCATGGCGAACCGGAGCAAAGCTCGGCGCTGGCCGCGAAATTGGGCGAACTCGGCTTCCGCGACGTCGTAATTGCGGAGCGCGGCCAGCGAATGGAGTTGTAGCCGTCGGCTGGTGCGAGTCTTCCATGGACGCAGTTACGACAGATGGTCTGACGAAGTTCTACGGCCG
>CAZUCH010000235.1:0-5517 GCA_964619045.1 uncultured Planctomycetales bacterium
AGACGCTCAGCATGGCCTCTTCGATGAGTGCCTTGTCTTCGCCTTCGAAGAAGTCAGCGCCGTACATGGCGCCCAACTCCTCGGCGCTGTATCCCGTGACCTCCTCCCAGGCTCTGTTCCGTCTGACGAAGCGTTGCTCATCGAACACGTAGAACAGGCCGGGCAAGCTGTTGATGTAATCCTCTGAAAGTAGTTTCTCGTTCAGCAAGGCCTCCTCGGCTCCCTTCCGCTGGGTGATGTCCTCGATCGTGGCGTAGACCTGATAGGGTCTGTTCTCGCCGGGTTTGAATTGCGGCGCCGCGCTGACTCGCGCCCAGACGTATTCGTCGCGGACGGGATGGTAGATTCCCATTATGACGTCGCGTACCGGCGTTCCGGTTCGGAGTGCGATCATCGCGGGGTGCGTCTCGCCGGGGAGCTCAGAGCCGTCCTCACGAATCGCCCTCCAGCGCGGGTCGGACGAAGTGCGACCCTGCATCTGCTCCAGGGACAGCCCAAGGATCCGTTCGGCGGCGGGATTGGCGGAAGTAACGCGGCCCTCCGCGTCCTGGTAAACGACACCCTGGGTCATCGTCTCAAACAAGTTGCGGTAATGTTCCTCGCTCTGCCGCAACGCCTCCTCGGCTCGCTTGCGCTCGGATATATCGGCGCACACTCCTGTCATGCGCATCGGCTGGCCAAGCTTGTCCAGAAAGACGGTTCCCTGCACCTCGACCCAGCCAGGCTGGCCATCGCCACGAACAATCTCATGTTCGTATTGGATCACGGCCGAATCGCAAGCGTTGTTCAGGAAGTTCTTTACCTTGTCCTCCACTTCCTCGCGGACGTCGGGAGCGGCGAGACCAAGGTACGCTTCGTAGGTGCCTCCGAAGTTCTCCTCGCTGACGCCGAAGATGCTCAGGGTCTCCGGGGACCACTCGACGCAATTGCGCGCGATATCCCACTCCCACACTCCCATCCGCGCGGCCCGCAATGCCAGCCGCAAACGATCGCCGCTTTCCTTCAGCGCCTCCCCCGCCCGTTTGCGCTCGGTTATGTCGAGATGCGTACCACAGGCGCGCAGCGGCTTGCCATCGACGTCTCGCTCGGTTACGCGGCCTTTGTCCAGCACCCAGACCCACTCGCCCGATTTGTGCTTCAAGCGATGTTCCGTCTCGTAGAACTCCGTCCGGCCCTCCATGTGTCTGTTGAGAGTCGCCATGACGGACGGCATGTCGTCGGGATGAACCAGCTTCTCCCACGTACTAACGTGCGCCTCGATCTCGTTCGACGCATAGCCCAGCATCTCCATCCAGCGCTTGTTGAATTGCACCTCGCCCGTGACCACGTTCCAGTCCCACGTGCCTAGGTCGGCGCCTTGTAGCGCGAGTTCCATACGCTCTTCGCTCTCTCTCAGCGTCTCTTCCGCACGCTTGCGCTCCTCGACTTCCTTTTCCAGGTCTCGCGAGTATGCCTCCAGCCGCTCAATGATCGGGTTGCCGATCCGGAAGAACAACGTCGTCCCGGCCAGGACAACGACAAGGGCTGCCGCCGCCGCGAGGAGACCGGACTTGATGAAGGGCGCGCGAATCTCGTCCAGGTCGACCTTCGCCACGATCCCCAGATTCAACACGGCGACCGGTTCATGAGCGGCCAGGACCGTGGCGCCCCGGTAATCGAGTCCGATGACGGTTCCTGACAGTCCTTGGAGCGCCCTGCGCATGGGTTCGGCCAAATCCGAGTCAAAAGCCACCGGCGCGGGACGTTCGACGGCGCCGTGTCGATGACGCAAGACGAAAACGATGTGGTCTCCCTCGAGTCGCGCTAACGTGAATTCCCCCGTCGCGCCGAAACCCTCGTAATGTTCGTGGGCGTCGACGATCTGGCTCAGAGTGGCCTCCATCGCCCCTCCCGGCGTGTCCCTCTCATAAACAGAATCATGGCGGGCCATCGCCTCAATCAGGCGGGCCTGACTCTGGACGGTTGTCTGTAGCTGCTCTCTGTGCTCCTCGATATTGTGACGGTAGAGCATGACTGTCATGATCGCCATGCCCGCCCCGCACGCCGCGACCATGATGAGAGCCAGGACCAGAAATCTTCGTCGGGCGCTCATGCGCAAAGTCGCTCGCGTGGCGCCGGCCAGCAGGCTCGTCGGAACAGCATCTTTTCCCGAAACACCCACGGCGGCGGCCCCCAGCATCAGGAAAGCCAGCGCAGTCGTCAGGGCCATGGGAACCGTGGCGCCCTGGCCATAGAGCAGGGGGCTTCCAAAAAGATACGACAGGCAGAACACCAGACCGACGCCGAACACCAAACACCCCAGGCTGCCGCCACAGTGCCCGAGGCGAGTCGCCCGGCCATGCGTTCGGACCCGCAAAAGCAGGACGCACGCGGCCAGACCCGCGAGGAAGAATAAGGCCCCAGTGGATGGAGACATGCGCGCGAGGGGAATCTCCCCGAGATATCCGACCGCCGGCGCCAGCGCGTCCTCGAAGTTAAGATCCCTTCCGGTGAAATGTCCGGCGACCTCAAGCGCCCCAAACAAGGAGACCAGCGCCGCCAGGGCGCCAAAAAGGACGAGGCTCGCCCCCGACAGAGACCGGTAAGTCATGGCGAGCAGAATACCCCCAAGCACGATGAAGCTGATGGCCGTGCTTGGCGCCATGGGGATGAAGCTTTCGTGGACGCTGCCGAGGAATCCCAGACCCGGAACGTAGCCCAACAGTCCCATGAGCGCTACGACGATAGCCCCGGCGGCTCCGAAAATCGAGATGCGCCTGAGGTAAGAGTCCTGCCCCAGATTGCGATCCGATGCCGCCGTCCCTCCGCCGTCCCCCGAGGAAGGCCGGCGTTTGGCTTCAGGCGCCACGATGTCTGACCCTGACGAGTCGATGTGAGCGTTCACGTCCGAACCTCCTGCGATATGACATGCGATGAGCCGGTCGGTTTGCGTCGAACGCACCACCTACCGACACACGGCTGATTCATGCTCGGCCCGTCTTGCCCAAACGCTACTAGCGGCTACATTTAAGTATAGCTGTGGTGGGTGGCCCTGTCACGATTATTGTCCAGCCCTTCCAGCTCCCCCGTCGAGAGAAGTGGGGGCCTTCTGCTAAATCTAGCAAGATGCCCCCCGCGTCGTTGCCGCCGAGGCATGCTACCGGAATACCACCATCGGAGCATCCAGACTGTCGGCCAGGGTCTCATCCCGGGATCCGGCGGTCTTGTCATACAGTTGACAATGCGGGGGCGGTAGACTAGGATTCTTATGATGCCTGCGTTGTCACGATTGACCGTCGTTTGCGTCCTGGCGCTACTCCAGATTGGGTCTGCGAGCGGGCATGTGCTGCATCATGCTCTCGAGGGGACCGGCCCAGAGCACCTCGATTGTGCCGACGCGGCGTGTGGAATGGATCGGGATTCCGCCGCCCCCTGCCACCACAACTCCGACGCGGATCCGCCCTCTCAGCACGATTGCAGTGACTGCTTCCTTTGCGACGCATCCGACGCGCAGGTCGTTGCGGCGACACAGACGCAGCGCCCTCTTGAGGGTGTTGTGGCGGCGTCATGTCCCATGACCGGCGCCGTCGAGTTTGACGCGTCCGGCGATTCGGCGCGGCGCTTGCCCCCCGTACCGCCGCCACCCCGCCCGGCAACTCTCCACGCAATAGAGCTTCCTCTGCTGGATTGACCCTCCAAAGACCCTCTTCGGGACTCGCGTGAGCTTGTTCATCGCTCCCGAGAGACTAATCCGTGCGCCGCCAGAATCCGCGTGTCAAATGGGGGGGGCGCGACGAGGCTTCTTGCAGAGAGAGATCATGTCATACACAGCAAGACGGTTCCGGGCGCTGCCCGTGGCGTTGCTCATCCTGACGGGCTGCGCAACGTACCAACAGCGGCCGCTGGAACTTGAAAAGTACGCGAAGGACTGGCCCGCCCGCGAGATTGGCGGCGATTCAATTCGTGAATACGCCGAGACGCTGGTGGAGGGCGAGGAGAACGTGCCGTACGACCCGTCGGATGGGCTGAGCCTGGCGGAGGCGGAGGCCGTCGCGCTGGTCTTCAATCCGCAACTGCGTTTGGCGCGGGCCCAGGCGGACGTCCCACTCGCCAGTGCGCGGGAGGCCGGCTGGTGGCCAGACCCGGAGTTCGAAGCCAACGTGCTGCGCTTTGCCAATCGCGGCTCGCGGACGCAGTTCCGCTTTGACGGACCGTCGTTCAACGGTGTCAACACTGGGATTGTCGGCGCCAGTGGTCTGAGCGCGGGCGGCTTGGAGATCACGCCGCCTGGATATCGCCGGGTGGCGGGGGACTTCATCGATGATCCGTGGATCGTCGGCGCGAGCTTGAGTATCACGATACCCATCTCGGGGCGGCTGGCCGTCGAGCAGGACTGGGCCTGGGCGGAGTACGCCGCTTCCTGGCGGCGAATACTCATTTCAGAGTGGCAGCTCCTGACTGGGCTGCGGGCGGCGTGGCTGGAGTGGTCGACAACGTGCGAACGGATCGAGGTGATCAAGGCGTTCGTTGAGCAGTTCGGCACGGTTGCCACGGTGACCGAGCGGCTGGCGGCGGCCGGCGAACTCAAGCCGACCGAGGCACGCCTGCTGCTGGTCGAATTGCGACGGCAGCGAGCGGCGCTGCAGGCGGCCGAGTCGGAAGCCGAATTGCAGCGGCTGGAGCTCTTCGCGCTGCTTGGTCTGTCGCCGGAAGCACCGATTGAACTGCGGCCGAATGTGTTTGTGCCGCGTATCAACGAGGGCCCGGATTCACGCCGCGACACACTGCTGCGTCGTGATCCGCGGATCATGGCGGTGCGGGCTGAATACGAAGCCGCCGAGCAACGCCTGCGACTGGAAGTGCGTAAGCAGTACCCCGATCTCAATGTGGGTCCGAGCTACTCATTCGAGGAGGGCTTGTCGCGCCTTGGATTCGGGTTCGGCTTACCGATCCCGCTGTGGAATCACAATCGCCAGGCCGTTGCGGAAGCGGCTGCGGAACGTGAGGCCGCACGCACGCGCGCCGAAGCGCGGATCGAGCAGGTGATTTCCGAGTTGGCCCGCGCCGAGGCCAGGTTGGGCTATGCGGCCCAACGGCGGGAAATGCTGCTCGATGAAGTTGTGCCACTGGTCGATCGGCAAGTCGAGGAGACGCGCGAGTTGCTCGGTCTCGGAGAGGTCGACGTGCTTGTATTGCGCGACGCGCTGAACAGCGCGGTAGAAACGAAGCTCGAAGTGCTTCAAGCAACACTGGTGGAAGCCCAGGCGGCAAACGTACTTCAACAGATGCTGGAGCCGCGTTGGATAACGCCTTCGCAGGCGGAAGTTGAGGAGGACGACGAATGAACAGGGATTCTAGAGGCTATCCCATTGCTCCTGTGGCACCGGCAGCTTGCCGGTGGAGCCACAGGCTGGAAGCCGGTGCCACAAACTATGGGATCGGCTCCAATACACGGAAGCACGCGATGGTCGGCGTGACGGTGTTGGCCGGGCTGATCGCAATGCTGGCGTTGCCGGGCTGTCGCGATGGTGCGCCGCC
>CAZUCH010000236.1:0-5501 GCA_964619045.1 uncultured Planctomycetales bacterium
CCCGCCCACAATTTCAATCGGAAAGACAGTCCCGTCTTTTTTGCGATGATACCGTAGTGGAATAAAGATCGTGCCCTCTCGGACGGCCAGATTGGTCGCCGCCGCCGAGTCCTGATGCTCGGCCGTGATGTCGTGAATGGTCATGTCGGAGACGAGTTCTTCCCGGCTGTAACCGTACAGGTGCGTGTAGGCCTCGTTCACGTCAAGTAGTTTAAGCGTTTCCAGGTCAAAGATGCAGATCGCATAGATTTCATTGTTAAAAACAACGCGATACTTTTCTTCACTGTCCCGCAGTTCAGTGGTCAACTGTTCAGCCATCTGCCGCGTATTGGTGAGGGTACTGAGCCAGGAAAGCGCCAACCCGAACAAGAGCAGGCTGATGATCGTCCCGCCGATTAAAACCAGCCAGACACTGTCGTAAGCTGCCGCCGAGGCCACCCCTCCCAATTGAGTAACCCGCAAAGTCCAGCGGTGCCCGGCGAAATCTATCGGAATTAGCCGGATAAGCGGTTCGCCGACAGCCGCCGGCTGCGCCCCAACAAGCTGGCTGTCATACAGCAAAGTGTCCGCTGATATCTCTTCGCCATCGTAGACCTGTAAATAAATCTGGCGATCCAACTGCTTCGCCTCCCAGCCCCGCAGGGTGCCGCGCATCAAATCAGTCATCCGGTAGGGGCTGTAAACCCAGCCCCGCAGGGCGGCCCGGCGCTGGTCGATAGTTTCCAGCGGCATGCCGGGCCGGTACACCGGGACATACATCAAGGCTCCGGCCTGAAGCTCCTGGCCGGTTTCCTGCACCAGCAGAACTTTCCCGGAAAGCGCGGCCACATTCTCATCCCGGGCCCGTTCCATGGCCGCCCGGCGCACCGGTTCGGAGAACATATCGTAGCCAAAGGCCCGCAGGTTCCGCTCCGAAAAAGGTTCGAGGTAGATGATGGCGGTGTAGCTTTCCCGGGCGCCGGCGGGCCAGACCTGATAATCCGGGAACCCCTGGTCTCGAATCTCCCGGACATGCGCCGCCAGTCGCTCGGGGGGAATCAACTGGGCAAAGCCGATGCCCTGAGTACCGGGCAGGTGGGGGTCAACCTGGAGGCCCTGGGTGAAGGCTTGCCATTCCTGGCGGGTGACTGTCTCTGAGGCATCAAAAAGGGCCGCGCCGCTGCGCAGGATTTGGGCGTTGGCGGCCAGCCGGTCCGCGATATTGAGCCGGATCTCGTTGCTGATAAAGTCGAACTCGCGCTGCGCGGCCGCTTCCACCTCCGCCTTGATGGAAAGCGAGGCCAGGACGGTGACGATCAATCCGGCTGTTAGCCAGCCCAAGGCGATCCATAGCTGGCGCGGGGTGAGGCCACGCAGCCAAGCGGTCACGCGAGCGCGCCGGGATAATGGGGTGGGATGCGGGGGGGTATCTGGGTCATTTTTTGCCTCTTCTTTGTTTTTGACGGATGGAGCGTTTACCATATTTCTCTGGGCAACAGCGCCGGCTGATAAACAAAACGCCGCCCATTTGCCCGGGCGGCGCGGTTAGACTATATTTAAAGTCACAATAAATGTCCGCCTCTGGACAAATAGCTGCTAGAAAAAATCCCTCGAATCTAACCGATGTAGGGATTTTTCATTTATGCGCTCAGTATATCATATTTATTGTTTTTGAGAACAAAGTCACAGCCTTGCCTGGCCCGCTACCGCGCCACCTCAACCACCCGGCAGCCGCACCGTAACCCAATAAAACCAGGGCATCTCACTCAGGCCCGGCGGTCCTCGTTTTCCACCGGGCGCTAATTCCAGGCGGCCATTGTTCTTTCTCTCGAAATTGAGCCAACGTTACTCGTTTCCAGCCGCCTGCCCCAGCCGGGCCGCCACCGCCGGCAGTAGCAGCGCTTTCGCCGCCGCCGTCCGACCCTGCGTGGCTTTCCCCCACACCGGCTCGGTCAGCACTCTGTCCACTCCCCGCAGGCCGGCCCATTCGATCACCGCCCAGACCACGCCATCCGCTGCTTTCTCGCTGATTGTCTTCATTAGATTCCGGACCCGCGTCGCCCCGGTCGTGACCACCAGCACCTGCGGAAAGGGCCGGGCCGCCCCTTCGCCTTTGGCCTCCCGCACCGTCTCCTGGGTCCGCCACTGCTGCGCTGCCTGGTTGTAGGTGATTACCTTCTCCGCAAACTGGGGATTGGTCATCGTCCCCCGATCCGCCTCGATAAACGCCGCTAACAGCGTGGGGCCGTTTTCATTCCCTTCTTTGGCCACAAAGCGCATATCCGACCGCAACAGGGCCACCGTTTCTCTGACCGTCTGGCCCTGTCGTTTCACCTCTGTTATTTCCGGGTTTCCCGCTCCGTCCAGTTTCCAGAAAACCACTTCGCTTTCCAGCCGCATTTGGACCGGGCGGCCGGTCACTTCGTCAAACCGCCGGAAATCTTCATACAGCGCCGTTACCACCTCGGTACTCATCAAGTCGTGGGCCATCTGTTGCGGCACCTGGACTTTCCAACCGCTCTCAAACCGCCGCCCTTCCATCTGGGTCAACCAGTAGCGTCCCCCCCGGCCCACATAATAAATCAGCGTATACGGTGAAATCCCTAAAGCCGGCGCGTCATCGGGCGGCAGATACCCCCGTTCTACCAGTCTCATTTGATACAATTTGGTCAGTCTATTCTTCGCGGTCCCTGCATTGCTGAAAAACACCCGGCTGATCTGCTCTGCGGTCGCGCCGCGAACATCGGTCAGCCAGGCGACCAACAAGACATCCCGCTGGGTGAGCCGGTTCTCCCCGGTCAGGCGAAGCAGATACTGCTGGTCAATCCGGTCCGGCCAGCGCACCACCCCTTTGCCGTAGGTACCACCCCCCACTTTTTTCATTGCTTCATCTTTGCTGCGGCTGCTCAGGATTGCCATTCACCTGCCTCACTTTTTAATCTGAAAATTCACTCTCTCTTGGTTTGAGGAAAACCTTTGGCTCGCCATCGGGAAACTGCCCCGGTAAAGCGCTGCGATTAGTTCTTACTCCGTCGGTGACTTGACCGTACATTACCTTCAATGGTACTCACGTTGCCCCCTGTCCAGCAAAAGGCCCGGCTGAACCTGGCGAAAAATACTCAGCCCTTCTCAACATACCTTCTCAACTGAAATGCTGTGGGTTTGTCAGCCGCAAGGCGCAGACAAGGCGGTTGTCATAAGCCTAACCATAGGAGGCATAGGGCTAACCATAGGGGGCGAAGTCGCACCAGAGGATTATGATTAGCCCTATGATTAGCCCTATGATGACAACATAGGTTTAACCATAGACTTAACCATAGGGCCACATAGGTGTTCCCACCCTACGCCACCTCGACCACCCGGTAACCGCGTTGCAGCCGGCGGCTCATCACCCGGCGCAGTAGCGGCCAGGCTTCAGCCAGCGTGGCGAACGGTGATGTCATTTCGCGTTGCGATACCCCCTTGCGCCCCCATAGGCGCACCACCGCCCCATCCTCAAACAGCGTCGCCTGCCAGCTTACATAATAAAACCGGGCCTCGTTGCGCTCCGGGTCGACCCGTTCAAACAGAGCGTACCGAAACGAGGCCGGCGCGGCTTGGGCTTCAACCAGTTCGACGATTTCCTCCACCCGGTCCCCCTTTCTGGCCGGCGGCCCCCGCTGCCTTGCGGCCGGGCGCGGCGGGTCAAAAACCTCCGGCTTTTGCCTGGCTAAAATTCATAGTATAATATAATACCATATTATAGCAGTTAAATTTCATAGGTGAAAAATGTTCACAGACGTTGACCCCCTGATCGTCACCGACCACTCTGACCCCGCCGCCGGCTTCAAGCCGATCCCCACCCGTTCCCGGCGGGAAGAGCGGTCCGCCGCGCAACTGACCGACGCCGCCGCCACGGCCTTAATCACCGGCGGCCGCTTAACCCCCCGCGACCTGACCGTGCTGCGCGCCGTCTGGATGTACGGGGTGATGAGCGCCGACCAGGTGACCCGGCTGGTGTTTTATCCCCTGACCGGCAGCAATGCCACCAACGTGGCCAACCGTCGCCTCGCCTTTCTCTACCAGGAATATTGCCTCAACCGGGCCTGGCGGGGGTACGGCCAGGATTTTGTCTACACCCTGGAGGGGCAGGGGGTGCGCCTGATCCAGATGGAGCAGCAGAAAGACAGCCCGGCGGAGATCCACTGGTCGCCCCTGACGGTCGGCCGGCAGTTACTGCGGTTGGACCACTACCTGGCCATCACCGAGTTTGGGGTGCAACTCAGCCACGCGGCCCGCACCTGGCCCGGCGGGGGGGAGCTGCGCTGGTACGGGGAGCACACCCTGACCCTGCCCCCCGCCGCCGGCGACCGCCTGACCCCGGCCGGCCTGGGGTTGTTGCGGCTGGAGCAGACGGGCCTGGCCTTTTTCCTGGAATGGGATCGCGGTGTTGACCCGGTGGCGGTGGTGGCCGACCAGGTCAACACCTATGTTACTTATCTGCGCACCCCCGCCGCCTGGCAGGGGCAATTCACCCGGTTTCCCACCGTGCTCATCGCCATGGCCAGCCCGACGCGGGCCGCAGATTTGGGGGTCGCCGTGAGAGAGCGCTTAAAGACCTGGCTGGCCGACAATGAAAAGCTGAACGTGCTGGTCACGGCTCAGGATAAATTACGGGAGCAGGGCATATGGGGGCCGGTCTGGCTGCCGGCCGGTGGGGGCGGCGAAGCGGTTCCGGCCGGGGAGCAGGGGGTATCGCTGCCACAGTGGCTGAAGTCGCCGGCGAAATAGAGTGACCCGCTCACCGGGGCAGGTATTTTATTAAGGTGTATTACCATACCGTCATAAGTATACTGCTGTAGTATATGATCATACTATACTAACTATTCAGTAGCCCGCCCGAAACGAGGCCTCCCGCCCCTCAGTCAGACCGGGTGTTCCGGTATAGTGTATTATTATACTGTATTACTATACCATTATAAGTGTACTTCTATACTGTCTGATTATCCCCTGCTAACACTTCCTGGGGCCGTCCGCACCGAGGCCGGCACCCCCGCCGCCGGACCGGGGGTGCCGGGATAGGATTTTAGCAAGCTGTATTACTCTCCGGGGGTAAGTGTATTTCTCTCCGGGCTGCTCCCCCTGCCGGGGGAAAAACCTGGGAAGTCAGTCTGCGGAAAGCCTGATATCCAACGACTGAGAAAGGCTGTTATGTCAAGCAATCTCACCCGCTCCGGCGACAGTTCGAGCCGTATTCTGCTCATAATCCAAACCCACCCCCGGCTGGCCGCCAGCACCCGCACCAAGTACGGCTCGGCCATCAGCCGGGCCGCTGCCGCCGGCGTGAATTTCTATGACGCCGAAGGGCTGGCCGCCTATGCCGCCGCCCTGTCCGGCTCCAGCCGCAGCTTCCTGAAGGCGGCCCTGCGCCTGTGGGGGGAACAGGTGGCCCACCAGGCCAAGGCCGGGGCCACCCCGGACAATGTCGCCGCGGTGCAGGCTACCCTTTACCGTCTCGAAGCCCTGGAACAGGCCATTCAGGT
>CAZUCH010000237.1:0-5500 GCA_964619045.1 uncultured Planctomycetales bacterium
CGGCGGCAGGGGCTCCGGCAGCACGCCCTTGACCCGGGGCCACATCATGACGCCCTCGATGATGATCCAGATTTGGATGAGCTGCACGGCGATCCCAAAGCCGAATAGCAGGAATCTGCCACCCTGGTACCAGCCGATGAGCTGATGGATCATGGCCCATCCGGGGAGAATCAGCATGAGCAACATCGGTATGACCAGGAACCAGACCGGCCGATTGTGCCGCAGAAGGTAGAACGCTATGACCAGGAACGCCAAGCCCGCGAGGAGCTGGTTCGTGGCGCCGAACAGCGGCCAGAGGATCAGGCCGCCGGAGCCGGGTCCAAGCTGGCCGGGCGTCATTGCCAGGGCTCCGGCCGTCAGCACGGCGATCGCGGTTGCAAGCAGCGGTCGCTTGAGGAAGGGGAGCCCGAGTGCGGCCCCCAGTTCGCCGACGACGTAGCGCTGCAAGCGGGTGGCCGAGTCTATTGTGGTGGCGGCGAAGGAGGCGATCAGCACGGCCATGATGCCGATGGCCAGCGTGATCGGGACGCGCACTCCGTAGTGCAACATGTTGGCGCCGCCCTCGATGAACGCTCCGACCTTGCGGCCCAGGTTCATCTCGGACCAGCCGTATTGTCCGTACACCTCGTGCCAGGCGGCGGTTCCGGCCAGCGGTGTGCCGTCATCGGCCAACTGGGCGACGTAGCCACCCGATGCGGCGTCGTAGTTCCAGATGCCCAGGCCGATGCCGGCCGTGCAGGCCAGTAGGACAATCACGGCCAGGCCGCCTTCGAGCAGCATCGAGCCGTAGCCGACCATCTGAGCGTCGGACTCGCAGCGCACCTGCTTACTGCTGGTGCCGCTGGAGACCAGGCAGTGGAAGCCGCTGACGGCGCCGCAGGCGATCGTTATGAACAGGAAGGGCAAGATCGGCGGTGCGTCCGGCGGCGCCTGGCGCACCGGCTCGGTCACAAAGGGCATTCCGTCGCCCGTGAAACCCGCGACTATGAGGCCGACAAACAAGAGCCCCAGCGCCACCAATAGTTGGTGGCTGTTGATGAAGTCGCGCGGCTGAAGCAGAGTCCACACCGGCAGTATCGAGGCGATGAAGCAGTACACCAGGAGAATGGCCGTCCAGATCACGATGGCGTTGGCCCAGGGCGACAATCCGGCCGCGACCGCGGCCTTGCCATCGGCGGCTATGCCGGTAAGTAGCGTGAGATCCAGCGGTAGCCAGTACGCCCCGGCGTAGACTCCCGCGTACATCAACAGCAGCGCGACGATCGACAGACCGAGCACGTTGCAGCCCTTCTTGTAGACCAGGTAGCCGACGGCGATCGCGATCGGAATCTCGATCCATATCGCGAACACCGAAATCGGATACAGCGTGAAGATGACGGCGATGACCAGGCCGAATATGCCGATCACCAACACCAATACCAGGAATAGCACCGTCAGGATCAGCAGCCGGGCGCGCGGGTTGATCATACGGGCGGCGACGTCGCCGATGGTCTGGCCGCGGCTGCGTAGGCTGACGACCAGCGCGCCGAAATCGTGGACCGCGCCGATGAATATGCTGCCCAGCAAGACCCACAGCAGCGCCGGCAGCCAACCCCAGAATACGGCGATTGCCGGCCCGACAATCGGCCCGGTGCCGGCGATGGACGTGAAGTGGTGGCCGAAGATGACCTCGCGCCTGGTCGGGACGTAGTCCGTGCCGTCGTTGATCTCCACGCTCGGGCAGACCGCGTCCCGGCTGAGCTTGAACACCTTCTGCCCGAGCCAGCGGCCGTAGGTGTTGTAGGCTATGAGGTAGAGTACAAACGCACCCAGCGCTATCAGCAGTGTCTGCATGGTCGTCACTCCAGGCGAGAAATGAAGCCGGAGCTACTATATCGGAGGATCGGGGGGGCCTTCAAACCGTCAGATGGCTGATTCCATCTCCAGCAGTTGCTGTTTGAAGTCCACGCCGCCCGGGCCGGAGTAGCCGCCCAGCGAGCCGTCGCTGCGCAGAACGCGGTGGCACGGTACGACGATCGAGAATGGGTTGCGGGCCATCGCGGTCCCAACCGCGCGGGCCGCGCCGGGACGCCCGGCCTTACGAGCCAATTCGCCATAGGTCACGGTTCGGCCGTGGCCCACTCGGCGGCACGCGTTCCAGACCGCGCGGGTAAAATCGCCCGCCGTGTCGCAATCCAGACGGACGTCGAACCTGACGCGTCGGCCGTCGAAGTAGTCTCGCAAGGCGGCGGCCAACTTCGGCAATAGCGCGCGGTCCTCGACCGCGTCGGCGAAGTCATTCCAGATGCAACGCCGCAAGGACGCCTGTGTCTGGCCCGGCAAGTATGTTCGCCGCAGCCCGCGCGGGCCGGCGACGATTCCGATATTCCCCCAACGTGTGGCTACGATGCGGAAGCTCGACGACATGGTTCTTTCCTCAGTGTTGTGCCCGTGTTGTTATGCGTTCAGTCTGAATTCGAAGCGGCCTTCGCCATTCCAGCCTCTGGCCATGCTTGGCTTGAGCTGGAGTATAGTGTGATCTGGATCATCCGGGCCACCGGGATAGTAGCGCGTCCAGCCGTCCTGCCAGATGTCCGCCTTGAGCCGCGAGTCGTCGACGATCGTCGCGACGCCTCCCAACATCAGGCCGTGGAACTTGGCGGGAGCGCAGAAGTACGCCGAAGCGGTTGGGTTCGCGCTGATCTGCCGCACCTTGCCCGACGATGTGTTGGTCGTGAACAGGACCAGCAAATCGTCCTGGTGAAGGGCGAACAACTCCGCCAGCGACGGGTACTGCCGGCTGTCCCTGAGGTTGAGCATGGCTCTGGTCTGGGGGCGACCACCGCTGTCAACGGTCGTCAGGTAGACCGCTTCCGCGGCTCCCATGAGTTCGAGAGCGAATAGCCTCGCTTCCGGCTCCTTCATCCGCGGTTCTCCGCCTGCCTGCCAGTCGTCCTGCTGGCGATTATACGGCATTTTCGCCTGGCGCGAGGTCGTTGCGTCAAGAATGGGAACCGTCGGGGGAGTGGGGCGTCTAAGGGGGCGTCAATGTGCTCTAGATCAAGGAGATTGCTATGAAGTGCGTGAGAATCACGGTTGGGACGCTGTTGGCGTGCGTGGCTATCGCCTGCGCTGCTCGCGGGGCCGAGGAGCGGCCGATTCCTGGGGGAGAACTGCGAATCGTGGGCCAAGACGGCGCTCTGGCGGCGGCTTGTCCGCTCAAACACACCGCCGTAGAGGCCGATATCGTCGGCTTTGTGGGGCGCGTGACCGTGCGGCAGGTCTTTCACAACCCCACCGACGGGAAGATCGAGGCGGTCTACGTCTTCCCTCTACCTCAGGACGCCGCCGTTGATGAGATGGTCATGACGGTCGGCGAGCGGCGAATCGTCGGGCTGGTCAAGGAGCGGGGGGAGGCGCGCGAGATTTACGAACAGGCCATGGCCGCCGGCCATGTGGCGGGGCTGCTGGATCAGGAGCGGCCCAACATCTTCACGCAGTCGGTCGCGAATATCGAGCCGGGCGTCGAGGTCGAGATCGAGATTAGCTACGTCGAGACGCTGAAGTACGACGACGGCGTGTTCGAGTGGGTTTTTCCGATGGTGGTTGGGCCGCGTTACATACCCGGGGGTGGGAGCGCGCCGCAGCCGATGACGACAGGCACGCCCACGGCGCAGGTGCCGGACGCCGATCGCATTACGCCGCCGGTGACTCCCGAGGGCACGCGTGCGGGGCACGATATCAGCCTGACGGTGACGATTGACGCCGGTCTGCCGATCCATGACCTGGCCAGCGAGCTGCATGACATCAACGCCGTGGCGCTCTTCAGGTCGCCCGACAGTCCCGTTCGTGTGACGTTGCGTGACGAGGTTGAGATTCCCAATCGGGACTTCATCCTGCGCTATCGGCTCGCGACCGATGAGATCGGCGATGCGTACCTGATGCACGAGGATGAGCGAGGGCGGTTCTTCACGCTGATCCTGCAACCGCCGGCGCGGGTGGCACCGGATGAGTTGATGCCGCGCGAGTTGATCTTCGTGCTGGACACGTCGGGATCGATGAGCGGATTCCCGATCGAGAAGGCCAAGGAAGTGATGATGAAGCTGGTCAATACGATGCGGCCGGCGGACACCTTCAACGTCATCACCTTCGCGGGCGACACGCATATCCTGTGGCAGCAGCCGCGAGCGGCGAGCGGGCGGAACATCACGCTGGCACGGGAGTTCCTGCGGTCACGCCAGGGTGGTGGCGGGACCGAGATGATGAAGGCGATCAACGCGGCGCTGGTGCAGACGCCTTCGCAGCGCGGCGATGAGAGCGTGGCCAACCCCATTCGCGTGGTGTGCTTCATGACCGACGGGTATGTGGGCAACGACTATGCGATCATCGACGCGGTGCGGAAGAACGCCGGCACGACTCGTGTATTCAGCTTCGGGGCCGGCAACAGTGTCAACCGGTTCCTCCTGGATGGGATGGCGCACGCCGGGCGCGGGGCGGTGGAGTATGTCACGCTGGAAAGTCAGGCCGACGAGGCGGTTGAGCGTTTTCACGAGCGGATTCTGTCGCCGGTGTTGACCGATATCGAGATCGATTGGGGCGATCTGCCGGTGAGCGACGTCTATCCGCGGCGGATACCCGATCTGTTCAGCGCCCAGCCGATCATGATTCATGGACGGCTGACCGGCGAGCCGGTTGGCACCGTCACCCTGCGTGGTAACACCGGAGTGGGGCCGTACGAGGAGGAGATTCGGGTAAGCTGGCCGTCCGAGCCGCCGGACCATTTGGCGCTGCCCTCGTTGTGGGCGCGGGCCAAGGTCGAGGACTTGATGACACGGGATTATGGGGAGCAGCAAAGCGGTACGCTGCCCGATGAATCCAAGCAGGAAGTCATCGAGTTGGGCGTGAAATACCAACTGATGACGCAATTCACGAGCTTCGTGGCGGTCGAAGAGATGACGGTCACGGCGGGCGGCGAGCCGACGACGATCATGGTGCCGGTCGAGATGCCCGCCGGGGTGAGTTACGAGGGGATCTTCGGAGGATCGAGCGTCGGGGGTATGTTCTGTGGTTCACGGGGAGCCGGCCATAAGAAGTCGGCCGGACTCTTCAGCGGCGGCCGGCAGTGTGCGATGGTTGTCGCCGGCACCCCCGTAGCACGTGCGCCGACGAACGCGCCGCCGTGTGTGGACGCCATCCTGACGGAGGCCGATGGCGAGGAGTCGGAGCGCCTGCTCGACGCGGAGGACGTCGCGCGTGCGAAGCTGGCGGAGTCACTACGTGAGTTGGTCGCCAGGGTCGAGAAGGACGGCCACGAGGGCGACTTGACCATCGGTAACATGAAAGTGACTGACTATCGCCTGGACGTGATGGTCTTCTTGCGCGACACGTCGGAGGCAACGCTGTCCGCACTCGTGGAGTTGGGTTTCAAGCAGACCGGCGAGAGCAAGGCGGTTCGGCTGCTGATCGGCGACATCGACGTCCGCAAGTTGATCGACCTCGCCGGGCTCGACGCCGTGGTTGG
>CAZUCH010000238.1:0-5465 GCA_964619045.1 uncultured Planctomycetales bacterium
CATGACCGCAACGCTGGCCACCGACGCGAGCTCACCGCCGGTCGAGTACTACTTCGACTTCGTGAGTGGCGGCTCGGGTGGCAGCGACGGCATCTGGGGCAGCGCGCGCACGTATGGCGACATCGGGCTGTCGCCCAACACCGACTACTCCTATCGAGTCAAGGCGCGCGACAGCGCGGCGACGCCCAACGAGACCGCTTACTCGTCCACCGCGACGACCGCGACTTACATCCAGACGCCGACTTTCCTCCTCACCGATCCGCTCGATACTGACTCGATCGAGTTGACTAACCTGGTCTCGCTCACCAACCTGGGCGTCGGCAGCTCGGGTCTGTACTTCGACTCCACAACCTCCGGCGGTGACAACGGGATCAACCAATGGCTGCAAACGACAACCGATATCGCCATCATGCTCACGGCCAATACCAGCTACTCATTCCGCGCTAAGGCGCGCAATCAGAACGGCGTGGAGACGTCCTATTCCGCATCCGTGACCGAGACGACGCTGATCCAAACGCCGGTTGGCACCGTAGCCCTCAATCCGGACACCGACACCGTCGAGGTGCGGGCTCTGGGATCGCTAACCAACCTGGGCGAAGGTTCGTCCGGCGTGTACTTCGACTCGACCACCGGCGGCGGCGACGGCGGCATCAATCAGTGGATCCAGAACACGGTTGACTACGCCACCGGCCTGAGCCCCAACGTCGAATACACCTTCCGTGTCAAAGCTCGCAATCAGGATGCGGTCGAGACGCCCTATGCGTCCAGTGCCACGGTGGCCACGTTGGCCAATGTGCCCGCGGCGCCGAGCCTGAGCGCCCCTTCGTACTACACGATCAACCTGAACGTGAATCCCAACGGCAACCCCGGTGTGACGGAGTTCGCAGTCCGCTGCGCCGCTTCGGACGACGCCGCGTGGAACGGGAAGTACGTTGCCGCTGACGGCACGCCGGTCGCCGGCGCCGTTTGGCGCACTGACGGCGCCTGGGCCACGATTATGCTCGTCGATATGGAGCCCAGCACGCAGTACACCTTCGCCGTCAAGGCCCGCAACCTCGACGATGTACAGACCGCTTTCGGTCCGTCCGCCAGTCTCTCGACGTTGGGCGTGCCGACCGGTGCTTGCTGCTTCGAAGACGGCTCCTGCGACATGCGGGCCGAGGCGCACTGCATCGCCGCGGGCGGCGACTGGCAGGGTGACGACTCCAACTGCGATCCGAACCCGTGCTCGCAGCCGCCCGGCGCCTGCTGCTTCGAAGACGGCACATGTCAGGAGCTAGCCGAAGTCGCCTGCATGTCCGCTGGCGGTGATTGGCAAGGTATGGAGACGGATTGCGATCCGAACCTGTGCGATCAGCCGATCGGCGCGTGCTGCTTCGAAGACGGCACATGTCAGGAACTGGCCGAGGCCGCTTGCACGGCCGCCGGTGGCGACTGGCAAGGTATGGAGACGGTTTGCGATCCGAACCCCTGCCCATCGCCCGGGTGCCAGGGTGATTTCAACTGCGACGGCGAGCGCAGCTTCGGCGATATCGACTACCTGGTCGCCGCGCTGGGCGGGCCCGAGGATTGGGCACAGTTCTACCGCGACCAGAACGGCGGCGCTAATCCGCCCTGTGATTACGCCGACAACTGCATCCCCAAGGGCTACGGCGAGCAGACGACCTTCGACGACATCGACCCGTTCATTGCGCTGTTGGGAGTGGACTGCCCCGGCAAGTAGACCACGTTCTACATGGATCGCATGGCAATCTCGAATGCGATTGCCGACATGTTATAGCACGCGTGCAGGATTATGGCCAAGATCAGCCAGCGCGAGCCCGCCATCAAGCTTGGCGGGCGCCGCTGGCTGATTGCGTCGTGCCACGCCTTCGTCAGCCCGCGCGTCGCAACCAGCGTGCAACCCACGTGCAGTGCCACGCACACGGTCCAGCGCCACACCGCCAGCAAGACGCTGTGGTTGGGCTCCCAGACCTCCAGATACATGATGTTTTCGATGATCGCGAAGATCAGCGCCGCACCGATCGTAGCTACCTGCAACTGCTCGATACGCTTGAACAAGTACGGCCGCGTCTCCACCACGATGGCCACGGCGGCGATCTTCGCTATCTCCTCCAGCGCTGGGCCGAAGACCACGGCGGGAATGATCATGCCGATTCCGCCGGCGCCCGTCCCGAAGGCGGCCGTGAGGAGGGCCCACGGGCCGCCACAGACCGCCAGCAGTGCTGCAATCGTCCACGCGCGGCGATTCGTCGTAGCCGCCATGCGCCGCCCGAGCCAATTCTGATAGCCGGCCGCTCCCGGCGGGGCGGGACGATAGAGTTCGCGGTGGCCGCATTCAGGACACGGATGCCCGGTCACGAGGCCGCGCAGGTTGTACCCGCAATTGCCACAGCTCCAGTCTTGATCGATCAACTCGCTGGCGCGGCCGGGCAGGATGTCGAGTTCATCGTAGACGCTGTGCGCGCCGCGATCGTCGGCCGAATCACTTGTGGCCTCGCGTCCCAGCTCACGATCAGCCCGCACCTCGGACGGGTCGGCCGACACCTGATCGGGCCGCAGGTGCGGCTCCTTGCGGATCGAATGCTCGTCGGGCTTGGCCATGACGATCGCCTATTGGCGGACAATCGCGGTGCCGAACGCAAAAATCTCGACGCTTACGCCCGGATTGTTCTTCCGCGTGCTGGAGCTGCGGATGTTGGAGGTCTCATAGCGGACGTTCCAGACCTCGGCGGCGCCCAGCTCGCGCGCCTGGGACAGCATTCGCAGCGTTGCCTCCCGCCGAGCGCGCTGCATGAGCGTCTGGTACGACTTCAGCTCGCCACCCACCAGGTTTCGCAGGCCGGCGGCAAATCCCTTGAAGTAGTCGGTCGCAATCACCGCGTCGCCCGTGACCAGCGTCGCCGTGCGGACCGTTTCCGGATTGGTAACGGTCTTCAGATTGACGATGCCGATATCGCCCATCTCGCGTTCGCGGCGGTCCAACGATCTGAAGTGACGCCGCTCGGTCCAGCCCCCGATGGTGAACCCCAGCACCAGAAGGAAGACGATCGAGCCGACCTGAATCAGCAGTTGCCACATGACGCGTCCCCTATTCTATCACGACGGCCGTGCCGTAGGCGTACAGCTCGGCCGCGCCCTGCGTTACCGCACTGGTCGTAAAACGCACGTTCACAATCGCGTTGGCACCCAGCTCCTGGGCCTGTGCGATCATCCGCTCGATGGCCTGGCGCCGCGCCTCGGTCAGCAACTCGGTATAGCCCTTCAGCTCCCCGCCGACCAGGTTCTTGAAGCCGGCGGCGATGTCACGACCGAAGTGCTTGGCCCGGATCGTGTTCCCCTGCACGAGCCCCTTGACCTCCTTGATCGCATGGCCGGGTATGGTCTCGGTGTTCACTACGACCATCACTGCTCCTTGACGGTAGGTTCTCGCACGGATGCGTTCGGATCATAGCCGCCCGGCGCCCATTCGTGTAGTCTAACCACTCCGGCCACTATGACGGCCGAACTTGGAGCAACCGCATGAAACTGGGCAATGCTGCTTGGGGACGCACGCTGGTCATGTTCATCGTGGCCTGGCTGGTCGGCGTCTACATCTACGACGTGATGCGCGGCAACTTCCACCCCATCATCGGATTCACCGTGGCGGCAATCTCATTCGTGGCCAACATCGTGGCCCGCAAGTACGCCGTTCGGCACGTCGAGAACGCCAACTGGAAGTTCTACTTCTGGCTCGCGCTGCCCGTCATCCTGTTCCTGCTCGTGCCGCTGGTCGTCAAGATCGTCATCTACTACCGCAGCGAGGATGACATCTCGTGGTGGCAACATATGTACACGCTGCTGCCCTTCCTCCTCAAGCTCGGCGTGCCAGTCGCCGCCTTGCTGTGGGTGTATTTCGTGCTCGGCAGACTTCGCCGCTACGAGCCGGAACCCTCGACCGCCACTGCCACGGACACAGACTTCGAGGGCGAACGGAAATGAAGCCGAGAACCTTGCCCCACATAGCCGTCCTGCTCGCTCTACCATTGGCGTTGTCGCTCGGAGACCCGCCCGCCAGTCAGCCCACCCAGAACAGTTGGCCGATGTGGGGCGGCGCTCCACACCGCAACGCCGTCTCTGCTGACAAGGCTATCCCGCAGACGTGGGACCTGGAAACCGGCGAGAACACCAAGTGGTCGGCGCCGCTGGGCACCTTCAGCTACGCCGGCCCGATCATCGCCGATGGGCGCGTGTATGTCGGCACCAACAACGGCCGCGAGTATCGCCCTCACAGCACCGGCGACAAGGGCTGCCTGCTGTGCTTCGATCAACAGACCGGCAAGCTCCTCTGGCAGGCCACGCACGACAAACTCGCCAGCGGACAGGTCAACGATTGGCCCGACCAGGGCGTCGCTTCCGCCCCTTACATCGATGGCGAGCGCGTTTACTACGTCAGCAACCGCTGCGAACTGGTCTGCGTCGACGCCCGCGGCTTCCACGACAACGAGAACGACGGCCCGTTCAAGAAAGAGATGCACACCGACCCGCTCGACGCCGACATCGTCTGGACGCTCGACATGGTTGGTCAACTGGGCGTCTTTCCGCACAACCTGGCCGCTTGTTCGCCGGTCGGTGCCGGAGAGCTGATCTTCGTATGCACCTCCAACGGCGTCGATGAATCGCACGAGCGCCTGCCGGCGCCCCAGGCCCCGTCCTTCATCGCCGTCAACAAGGAAACCGGCCAGGTCGTCTGGAAACGCAACGACCCCCACGAGAACATCCTGCACGGACAATGGTCATCGCCCGCCTACGCCCTGATCGGCGACCAGCCCCAGGTCATCTTTGGCGGCGGCGACGGCTGGTGCTACTCACTCGAGCCGCTCACAGGCAAGCCGCTCTGGAAGTTCAACCTCAACCCCTCCGACTCGGTCTGGCAGCGCAGCGGAGCCGGCACCAAGACCAGCATCGTCGCCACGCCCGTCATCCACGATGACAAGGTCTTCCTGGCGGTCGGCGACGACCCCGAAGCCGCGCCCGGCGAGGGGCACCTCTACGCCATCGACGCCACCCAGCGCGGCGATATCACGAACTCTGGCAAACTCTGGCACTTCGGCGGCGAGGACTTCGGCCGCACGTTGTCCAGCGTTGCCATCGCCGACGGCCTGCTATACGCCGTCGACCTGGACGGCTTCCTGTCGTGCCTGGACGTCAAGACCGGCCAGCGCTACTGGCGGGCCGACCTGGAAGCCGGCGTGTGGGCCTCGCCTACGATCATCGGCGACCGCGTCATGATCGGGACGACCGACGGCGAGTTCTTCATCCTCCGCCACGGCAAGAAGATGGAGGAATTGGCTCGAATCGACATGCGACACGCGATTTACACCACGCCCGTGGCCCTCGACGGCGTGCTCTACATCGTCACGCAACGCCACCTGTACGCCATCGGGGCCGCGGACGAGAATCGACAGAAAACTCGCCGGACGCAG
>CAZUCH010000239.1:0-5458 GCA_964619045.1 uncultured Planctomycetales bacterium
TTGAACGTCAGGATTGCCAAGCGGGCATCGCCCGCCGCTCCGCTTCCGTTGGCCGCGACGCCGAGAATGTAATCAATATGCCCGCTGGTGGGAGTGCATTGGGCCAAGGCGCCGCCCTCGACGGTCGAGCATTCGTAGACCTCGTCGATAAACGGAAAATCGCCCGCATCCACACTCACCAGTTCCAGCTTGGCGGTCTCATGCTCGATGAAGAACTGGCCGGCTACCACTGTCTCCGAAATTCCGAGCATCCAGAGTGATACGCTCACTGGCTGGCCGGGCATGAAGCACGAGCGCTCGACCTCCAGCACTAGCCGTGGCTGGCCCGCACTGGCGACCGTCACCGTCGTCAGGCACGTATCAAACAGCCCCTCGTCATCCGTTACCGTGATCAGCACCGAGTGGGGGCCGAACCCGATCCAGGTGCCGGCGAGCGGATCCTGGGTGATCGTCAGGTCGGCGTCGCAGTTGTCGGAGGCCGTCACATCCAACGTCAGGTCGGGAATGAACGCCGGCTCGCCGATGTCGAGGTAGATCGTCACGGGGTCGGCACAGGCCGTGATGGCCGGCGCCTCGGCGTCATTGACGGTCACGTCGAAGCCGCACGTCGCGATGTTGCCCTCGACATCCTCGGCGGTGTAGAGAACGGCAGTCGTACCGACCGGGAAGACGGATCCGGGCTCGTGCGACGTATCGAAACTCACTACGGCACAGTTGTCCGAGGCCGCCGGCGCTGTCCACGTCACGACTGCGGAACACTGCCCGAGGTCGTTGTCAATCACGATGTCGTCCGGGCAGCCGTCGATAATGGGATCCTCGACATCGTGGACCGTGACGTCGAAGCTGCACAGGGTCTCGTTGTCGCAGGCGTCGCGCGCCGTGTATGTAACCGTGGTCGTGCCCTGCGGGAAGACCGAACCAGGATCGTGACTGGACTCGAAGCTGACCAGATCGCAGTTGTCCTCGGCCGTCGAAGGCGTCCAAGTTACCGCCGCCGTGCATTGTCCCGGCGGGGCATCAACTTCGATGTCCGCCGGGCAGTTCATGATCTGAGGAGGCTGGGCGTCAATGCTTGTCTCGTAAACCGCCGCGTCGGCCTGACCACACTCGTCGGTGACGGTCACCGTGATCGTGGCCAGGCAGCCGGCGTATTCGGTGGCAGCCTCGAAAACCAAGTTCTCCGGAGTCGTGCAGTTGTCAGCCGCGCCGGTGGCCGTGATCGCCGCCTGCTCGGCCGCCGCCTCGGTCGTGTAGCAGCCGGCAATCGCGCCGGGCGTAAGAACCGGCGGCATGCCATCGATTCGCGTCTGGTGGTCGAAGTCGGTCGTGTTGCCGCAGCCGTCGGTTGCGCTGACCGTTACCGTCGCATCGCAGGTGCCGATCGTCGAGACTTCGACCGTCAAGTCGTCAGCCGGCGTGCAGTTGTCGGCTATATCTGTCGTGGCCGCCAGCGCCGCCGCCTCGGCCGCGGCCACCGTCGCGTAGCAACTGTCGATCGTGCCCGTCGTGGCGGTCGGGGGAGCCGTGTCTTCGAAGATGTCGAGCGCGTAGTTGCCGCAGGCCCCTCCGTGGCCGTCGACGACGATGTAGTACGTGCTACCGCCGGTGAGGCTCACACACAGCCGGGAGACGTTGTCCTGTCCGGCGCCAGACGTGCAGGCGTCGTCGTTGCAGGCGTACGGATTGCCCATGTCCGGACAGGTATTCTCGTAGACGTACAGCTTGGTGTCGAAGTCGGTTTGGCCATCGCAGAGGGTGATGGTCACACAGACGTCGTCAACCGGCTCGTACACGTAGACAACGTCGGCCGAACCGGATGATGCGTCGGGGCAGTTCTCGTCGAAGTCGTCGGCGTATTCGGTGCAGGTCTCGCGAGCGTCATTGAATGGCAGGCCGGCGATTGGCAGGGCGTTGTGGCACGCGTCGCCGGGGGGCAAACAGGGGTTGGGGTCGCAGGAAGTGCCGTCGCCTTGATACACGCCGCCGCCGCTGGTGCAGTGGGCGGCCTTGTCGAGCTCGCAGACATGCTCCGCGTAGCAGCAGGCTCCGTGGGCGCCATGCAGGCACATGGCTCGGTCCCAGCCGACGAAGTACATCCCGAGGGTATCAGACTCTTGCACCGAACTGCCGTTGCCGATCGGCGATGACGTCCAGCCGAACCAGCAGTCCGTTGGCGTACCGACACTGACACCCACAACTGACACCCACCCGCTCCGCAGTCCGCACGGCGGCTGCAGGTCCACGCTGTACTCGTTGAGCTCCAAGTCCGGCACAAACGCCCCGAATTTGAAAAACTGACCGGTTGGGGATCGCACCGGCTCCACCGTGTACGAACACAGCTCGGCTCCCGGTAGCCCGCCTTCATCGGAGTAGAACTTGATCTCAAACGTCATAGGATCTTCGACACAGTCAATAAAGAGCGATTGGGGTTCGACGAACAGGTAGTCGAAGCCCCAGAACTGGATGCCGCAGATCGGTTCGCCAACCACGAAGTTGTCGTACACCGAGTAATCTGAAGCCGCATCGCTAGTTCTTGCCCAGAAATACGTCCGCTCGGGATGCGGCGGCTGCGAGTAGATGGAGTATGGAGCGCACCCCATCACGCCGCCACGCGGCGACTGGGGCCCGGCTGAGGCTGGCGGTCCAGAGATGCTCATTCCCACGCCGGCTGCGGAGACGCTAACGTCAATTGGTGCGAGTGGCGTGGCAGCCGATTGCCTGGCGGATGCGCCGTGATCCTCGGCCGTAGCCGAAGCCACGACACATAGAGCCACTAGCACCCACTCGACTGCTCTTGCTACCACAAGCACATCCGCCTTGGTCGCATTCAGGTGGCCCGGCCCTCTACGCATGAGCGCACGCCTCATACAGTAGATCGACCCCGCCGCCACCGCGACGTACACATACATTCTAGCAGGCTGCGCTGGCAATAATAAGAGAAAAAACAGAGTAAGAAGGGCGTTGAACACTCTCACGGCCGGCGACGGTCCCCTCCGAGCGACCGATAAGTCCGATGTCTCCGCTGGAACGGGCAGACGTGCTTCAGGGCCCATGCCCTAACCACCGGCTAACAACATTGCGGCGAGCAGCAGGCCGGTGCTCAGAAATCAAGGCCGAGCAGCTCGACAAAACCGTCGATGTCGTTGAAATCGACCGTCCAGTCGCCATTCAGGTCGCCGTTGAGCCAGTTGCAGTAGGGGTACTCGGCGTAGTAGTGTCCCTCGCCCCGGCAGGCGACCAGGAACGGCGTTATGTCGTCCAAGGTGACGCGGCAGTCACAATCCATGTCGCCCAGGGTGTACTCGTGACAGTGCCAATGAACGCAGCCCATGTCCGCGAGGAGAAGCTCGACGTCCCAGCCGGTTACACAACCGTTCTTGTCCAGGTCGGCGTGCGGGTTGTAAAGCGGATCGCCCCGACAGGAATCGATGGCCCTCACCAGGACGTTCATGTCGGCGGTTGTCGTGGCCCCATCCAGGTCGACGTCCCCCAGGCAACTGTTCTGCCACAAAGCTATGCTCAAAGAGCCTTCGGCATCGCTAGGGTCAGACATCGCGAAGCCCGCCACGATTTCCGGCAGCGCGTTTCCGTGCAGATCGCCCACCGCCAGGCTCCGCGGCCGCAGAATCTGGTTGCTTGCGTAATCGTACCAACCCTCGGTGTCGATCGGCGTCGGGGCTACCCGTTCCCAGCCCTGCCCCGACGTTTGCCAGAGCGCAATCTCGATCTGATTGGCGTCGGCGAGGCTGCCGACCTTCTGCTTGGTAACCAGATCCAGACGGCCGTCACCGTCAACGTCCGCCGCGACAGTGCTCATCCCGCGCCCGGGTGCCAGACCGGCGAAGCCACCAGCCCCCCCGTCATACGAGTACTCCAACGGCCCTTGCCCCTGCTCCCTCGCCCACCACTGTACAGTCTCGCCGTCGAGGTCCGCCAGTAGCACGAAAGGCCCGCCGGATTGCGCCGACTCAATGCACACCACGTCTGACATCAGCACCTCGGGAAACACGTTGGCAACCGCGAAACGACGCGACTGGGGGTTCAAGTCATACCAGAGGGTCAAGACCGGGTCGTCTTCGAACGGCGGGTTTATCGAGCCGCTATAGCACAGGTCCGGACACCCATCGGCATCGAAATCGCCAACCGCCAATCCGCGGGTCCATTGTGTGGCCACGCCCCCCGCAATGCCCTCCCAGTCAACCCGGTGCATGTTCGCGACCGAGTCGCCGGTGGTCCAGAAATGGACCACGCGCGAGTCGTAGTACTGCAGGGGGTCGGCTAGATACACTAGCTCGTCGCGGCCATCCCCGTCGAAGTCCGCCGACAGCATCTCAGGCGGCGTCAGGAAGATGGCCGGCGAGTTGAAGCCAAATGGAAAACACAGGTGCGTTGTAAACTGACGTGCGCCCAGGTTCTCAACAAACCACAGCTCGTCGCCGAAGAACCCGGAGACAGCCAAGTCCGTGTCGCCGTCGCCATCAAAATCGCCTATCCCAATGTCGGCCGTGCCGTTGCGGAAGATCGACAGCGCCTCGGCGTTCGGATTGGGGCGATAGAGATCGATGTCCGCGGCACGCTCGAAAGCCGTCCCGGTGTTGAAAAACAACGTTAGAACTCGGGCGTTGTTCTTCGTGTCCTCATTGTCGGTTGCATACCAGGCAACGGCGATGTCGTTGCGCATGTCACCGTCGAAATCAGCGATCTCGATATCGGTTACAGTGCATACGTCAACACCTAGCGGCAGGTCCGCCAACCACAGAGTGGACGGGGCCGCGATGTAGTGGAGGTTGCCCTCCCCCGGTGGGATTGCGTAGGCGGGGGCGAGATTGGCGCCCGCCAGCGCCCAACATGTGATGACTGGCAAACAAGACAGGAGACCAGTTCGCGTACTCATGGGGAGCATCCAGCGTCCTTCCACAACGTCGGCGTGCGCACGTTACGGCTGCGCATCGCCCTTTACCGTCGCGTGTGCGACTCAGCTCTGACACCCACCGACGCGAACACCTCGCGTCAGCGGTTATTATACCATCGGCCGTGCGCACCTTGCAAGCACAAGCCTCTACGCGTCCGCACGGATTGTGAGAGGCGATTGCGGCGTGCAACCGTGGGCGGGTATCAGCCTTCCTTCAACCGCCGCACGGCTGGTGAGCCTCTCCGCCCTACCCCCCTATCCTGCGCAAGGTCGCCACAGAGGACAGCCAACATCCCACCCACGCGTCCGTCAGTCATGGCGCTGTCCGATTCCGCGCTATACTGTCGCGATGACGATGCCATCGTGTGTTGGCGCACCGCGCCCGCTCGCGCCAACTCGGTCCTCATTCGAACAGCCGAGCCTTCGCGAATGCGACAAGCCAGGCGCAGGGATCGCTACGCACCCCCGCGAGCGTGAACGTCCCGGCAACGCCGAGCCGCGCGGGAGAAGGCGATCGCACAACACTCAGGCCGGTGGATAATGAGA
>CAZUCH010000240.1:0-5453 GCA_964619045.1 uncultured Planctomycetales bacterium
CAACACCGAACCGGTCAGTGCCGCGTTCGCGTTCGATGACACGCCCACCGGCGAGTTGTACGGGAAGAACGTATTCAGCATGGGGGTGATGGAATCCCGCCTGCCCAAGACGGTCTTCAAGTCGCTGCGCGCCACGATCGAGACCGGCGACAAACTCGACCCCTCCACCGCCGATGCCGTCGCCGCCGCGATGCTCTCTTGGGCGCTGGAAAAGGGTGCCACGCACTACGCCCACGTCTTCTTCCCGCTCACCGGCCTCACCGCCGAGAAGCACGATTCGTTTTTCGAGCCCGACGGCAAGGGCGGCACGATGGCGGAGTTTTCTGGCAAGGCGCTCGTGCAGGGCGAGCCCGACGCGTCGAGCTTCCCCTCCGGCGGTATCCGCACCACCTTCGAGGCACGTGGCTACACCGCTTGGGACGTGACCAGCCCCGCGTACATCCTCGAGAATCCCAACGGCACCACGTTGTGCATCCCCACCGCGTTCGTCTCTTGGACCGGCGAGGCGCTCGACAAGAAGACCCCACTATTGCGCTCGACCCAGGCCATCAGCACGCAGGCTTTGCGCATTCTGCGCGTGTTCGGAACCGCCGAGGGCGTTTCACAGGTAATCACCACGCTGGGCTGCGAGCAGGAGTACTTCCTGGTCGATCGCGATCTGTACAACCTGCGCGACGACCTGCGACTCTGCGGCCGCACGTTGCTCGGCGCTTTGGCCCCCAAGGGCCACCAACTCGACGATCACTACTTCGGGGCCATCCCCGAACGCGTGATGGCATTCATGACCGAGGTCGAGCGGCGGCTCTACGAACTGGGCGTGCCCGTCAAGACACGCCACAACGAGGTCGCACCGGGCCAATACGAAATCGCCCCCATCTTCGAGAACGCCAACGTCGCCACCGACCACCAGATGCTGACCATGCAACTACTGCGTACGGTCGCCGAGCACCACGGTTTCGTCTGCCTGCTGCACGAGAAACCATTCGCCGGCGTAAACGGCTCGGGCAAGCACAACAATTGGGCCCTCTCGACCGACACCGGCGTCAATCTGCTCGACCCCCGTGACGACGCTCACACCAACATGCAGTTTCTGGTATTCCTGCTGGCCGTCGTGCGCGCCGTCGACCTGCACGCCGACCTGCTGCGGGCCTCGGTTGCCAGCGCCGCCAACGATCACCGCCTGGGAGCCAACGAAGCCCCCCCGGCGATCGTCTCAATCTACATGGGCGACATGCTCAGCAACATCCTCGACCAGATCGAACGCGGCCTGCCACGCTCCACCCGACAGGGCGGCAAGCTCAACCTCGGCGCGATGACCTTGCCCCAAATCCCGCGACATGCCGGGGACCGCAACCGTACCAGCCCGTTCGCCTTCACCGGCAATCGGTTCGAGTTCCGGGCCGTCGGCTCCAGCGCCTCGATCGCCTGGCCCAACACAGTGCTGAACACCATCGTGGCCGAGTCGTTGGACCACATGGCAACCCAACTGGAGCGTCGCGCCGGTCGCCGACCAACCCGCGCCAAGCTCGAATCCACGGTCCGAGCGCTGCTCAGGACCGTCCTCAAACAGCACCACCGCATCGTGTTCGACGGCGACAACTACGGTGCCCAGTGGCAGGCCGAGGCCCAGCAGCGTGGGCTGTCGAACTTGCGCACCACCGCCGACGCATTGCCGGCCCTCAAGACCGCCAAGGCCCGCAAGCTCTTTCAACACTACGGCGTCCTCAACAAGCGCGAGTTGGCGGCCCGGGCGGACATCGCGTTCGAGCGTTACAGCAATGTTGTGTCAATCGAGGCCCACACGCTGGTGACGATGCTGCGACGCGAGGTTTTGCCCGCTGCCCTGCGATTCCAGGCCGATCTCGGCTCCACGGTAGCCGCCACCGAAAGTGCCGGCGTGGATTGTGCCGCCAGCAGAGCACTGCTCGAGCACGTGGTCGCGCTGAGCGAGCAGCTAGCCAACCAGATCAACGCCGTCGAACAGGCGATCCCCGCCGCGGGCGGCGCCGGCGTGCAAAGTGCCAGTCAGATTCGCGACCGACTGTTGCCCGCCATGGAGTTAGCGCGCGAATTGTCCGACACACTCGAGCAGCTCATCCCCAACGATCTCTGGCCCCTCCCAACCTACTCGGAGTTGCTGTTCAACCGCTAGCCCAGTCCCCCGAGCCCGGCGCAGCCGATCACAGAACGGCATGGCACAGTGCCGGCCGACCCAGCCGCCGCGCACCAGGCGTCCCTCGGTTTCGCCGCAGGCTTGACCCCAAGGCCCGTCCGGGCGACTATGCCCCTTGAGGGTGTCCAGAGCACACCCGAGCACGCCGCCCTGGCAGCGGCAGCAGGCATGGTAGCACATATAAGGTTTTTTGCGTGCAATACTTATGCGATGACGACGGAGGTCGCGATGGGTTTGTTCAACTGGCGTAAGCAATCGCCTTTCGAGCCATTGGCCGAACACATGGTACACGTCCGTAAGTGCGTGGCCTTCGTTCTGCCGATGTTCGAGTGCGTTCGAGATGGCGACTATGATCGATTGCGCGAGCTGACCGTAAGCGTCTTCGCGGCCGAGCACGAAGCCGACAAAGTCAAGACCCGCATCCGCGACTCGATCCCCACGACGTTCTCGCTGCCCGTATTCCGCGGCGACCTGCTGGCACTGGTCCACGTACAGGACGATCTGGCGGACGCGGCCGAGGACATCGCCGTTCAACTCACGATCAAGCGCATCGAGCTGCCCGCCTCGCTGGTGGATGATGCTCTGGAATACGTTCGGCAGGCCATCAGCGTTTGCGAGAAGCTCTACGAGGCGCTCGACCACCTCAAGGACGTCGTGGCGACGAGTTTCCGCGGGCCGCACATCAAGGAGCTTATGGAGCGCGTGGCCGAGGCCGAGCGCGAAGAGTGGGTCACCGACAAAATGCAGTATCGACTCGCCCAGAAGCTCTTTGCCCTCGAAGACGAGATCCGGCCGACGGATATCTTCCTGTGGTCGGCGATCTTCCAGAACATCGGAGCATTGGCCAACCACGCCGACAAGACCGGTGAGCGGCTGCGACGCATGTTGGCCCAGTAGATCCAGCCGGTAAACCGGCGGGGATACGCAGGTTCAGGACAAGCGATGCTCGACTTCGCACTCGGACTGCTGGAACCAACGCTTGCCGCTGGCACATCCGAGAAGATGTTCCTCATAGGCGCCGGCGTCGTGGCCGTCGTGATGCTGCTGTGGGACACGATCGAGGTGGGCCGCAACGACGCCGCCAATCTCGTCAACGCCGTCTTCGGAGCCCGAGTGCTCACGCGGCGCAACGCGGTGTATGTCGCGGGTATCGCGGTGGTTCTGGGCGCAACCGCCTCCTCGCAGGTCATGGAGACAGCCCGCAAGGGCATCTTCGACCCGACAGAGCTGACGATCCAGGCCGCCTTGGCGGTGTACATCTCCGTGTACATCGTGGACACGGTGCTCCTGTACGGCTACTCGGCCTTCGGCATGCCGGTGAGCACGACCGCGTGCCTGGTGTTCGAACTGTTGGGGGCGGCCTTCGCGGTGGGCGGCTTCGGGGTTGTCAGTTGGGGAACGGCCGGCAAGGTCATCTTCGCTATCGTCTGCTCGATTGTCATCACGGGCGCCGCGTCATTCTTGATACAACGGGTAGTGCGCGGGGCCGTGCGCGATCGGACTACCAGCCTCAGTGTCATGCTGGCGCACGGAAGCTGGATCGGCGGCGGGATGTTGGCCGGGCTGACGTACTTCATGCTGGTCAAGGGCATGAAGAACATCGCTCTCGTCAAGAACTTCAGGGAAGAGTACGTGCAAGAGTACGGCGCCCTCGTCGTACTGCTGGTCTTGTGGGTACTGTACTCGGCCCTGATACACGCCCTGCTCGTGGCCTTTGGCAAGCGGGCGGCCAAGCGACTGTTTCCGGCGCTCGCGATCATCGGTACGTTCGCGATGGCGTTCGCGTTTGGCCAGAACGATCTGGCCAACTGCGCCTCGCCGGGGCTGGCGGCTCTTAATCTGATCGAGCATTGGGACAAGGGGGTCGTGGAAGCGACGAAGGTCGATATCAAGACCTGGGCACTGGCGGGCTGCGGGTTGCTGATGGCGCTGGGCATGTTGACCAAGAACGCCCAGCGCGTGACCAGCACGGCGGTACACGCCGGCAGCATGGCGCACCAGGTGCGATTGTGGGCACCAAACTGGTGCCTCGGGCTGGCACAGTTGCTGTTGCGCTTTCGAGGGCGCCAGCCGGCCCTGGCACCTTTGCCACAGGTCACGGCCGGCGGCAAGACCCAGCACTACGACGCGCTGCGCGCATGTGTGATCCTGACAGTCTCGGCGAGCGTGATCGCCACCGCCTCGGGAGTGGGACTGCCGGTGTCGACGACGTATGTGTCCTTCGCGGCGGTCGTGGCGACGGGCATGGCCGACCGGATCTTTCAGCGCGGCGACGCCGAGCTGAAGCTGGCACGAACCATCTGGGTGGTGTTCAGTTGGTTCGCGGCGGCAGTCATCGCGGCGGTTTGCGCCGCCTGTGTGTGCTGGGTCGTTCATACCGCCCTGGTACACGGCGCGGGGGCCTTGGGTATCGTCGTTGCCGTCGCGGGCAATCTGCTCGTACGGCGAACGCTAAAGAAGCGTGCCGATGCGCAGGACGCACGTACCCGCGAGGCCGCCCACGAGCGAAGTCACCCCGAACTGTACGTCGAGGAGGACGAAAGCTAGAGCAGAGGAGTGGCACAAGAACCGCTGGGCCCGCACGCCGAGGATGGGCGTGAACAGCAATGTGGAAACGTGAACCGCTCGCCAGCGTCGCTCGCTAATCGAAGTTAAAACGAAACCGAGCGCGCCCGCTCCGAGGCACGAGAACGCCGTCCATCCCGCCGCTAATACCCAGTTCGTCATTCAATGCTCGTGACGTCCCAACGCCGGCAATGCCGAAGCCAAATACTCTAGCAGCCTCCTGAGGAAAGAGCTATTTGTCGCATCGGCCTCGGGACTCGGGCGACGGCGTCGTGTGTTCCCGTTCGATATTGCTGGACAGGGAGGATGCCAACACAGTCGTCGACAAGGTCGAGCCGTTCGCGGGCCAGGTCGGGCCGGGCGTAGGCCGCGATTGACGCATATGCACCAGTCGGACCAGACACGCGGCGCAGCCCGCGGTCAACACCGCGCTGCCGCCAACTATGACTTGCCCGGCGAGCGGGTCGGATGTGATCAGAACGAGTACCAGGGCCGCGGCCAAGCCAGCCACTCCTCCGGCCGCGAGTGCGAGCCCCGGTCGCCGAATGCGCCAGCCGGATGGTACCGGGATGAGGTTGACGATGAACAGGGCCACCAAGCACCAGCCGCCCACGATCAGTGTCAGCCATTCCCGGGTCAATGGTCTGATGCCTGTTTCGGCCATGAGCAACTCGATCAACAGTGCCTGGATCTGGCAACCGAATACGTATTGCCC
>CAZUCH010000241.1:0-5447 GCA_964619045.1 uncultured Planctomycetales bacterium
GATCGCGGGCGGCGGGGGGCTCTACTGCTCGAGGTGGTGGTGGCGCTGGCGGTCATGGTGGCCTCGATGGGCCTGCTGGGAGCCCAACTGGTCAGCGGGCTGAACATGGTCGAATACGCCGAGGATCAGTTGCAGGCCGGGCTGTTGGCCGATCGGATTCTGGGGCTCGTGCAGCTCGACCCGGAGATGTACCGGGTGATGATCGAGGAAGAGCAGCTTGAATACCCGTTCAGCGACGACAACGCGCTGGGGTATTCGCTGGGCAACTACCCGGGCTATTTCTGGCGGATCACGCTCGAACAGATCGATCGCGACACCGAGTTGGAAGATATCGCGATTGTGAGGATCGAGATTCTCAAGCAGCGGGATCGCGAGAACCTTGACAGCATCGACGGGGCCAAGATGGTGCGGCAACTGGTGCTGATCAAGACCGCCGTCGGGCGGATCGACCTGGCGGAAGACCTGGGGATGAGCGAAGATCTGATCGACCAGGTTCGGCAGATGATCCCGATCGAGGACTTCGATCCGCACTCGGTCAACTTGCAGGAGCTCGTGCAGTACCTGGACGAAGGGACGTTGATGTCGCTGCTGCCGATGCTGACCTCGCTATGGTCGCAGGCGGGCGGCTCGGCGGGTGGGCTCGACGGGCTCAAGGGTCTGATGGGCCAACTCGGCGGCGGTGATGAGTTTGACGCGGGCGTGCTGGGCGACTTGCCGCCCGACGCCGCCGATGCGCTCGATAAGTTGCGGGGCATGACTGGCGATGGGCCGAAAGAGCCACCGGACGGCGGAGGCGGCTCGGGGGTGGGTGCGCAGCCGGGCCCGCGTGGCGGCTCGGGCCCGGACGGGCGTTACACGATCGAAGACCTGATGCGGATGCGTGAAGAGAACCAGCGGAAGGGGCGTGGGCGATGAGCGCGCGGCGCTGCGGCAGGCGGCGCGGGTTGACGCTGCTCGAAGTGATCATCTCGATCGCGCTGATCGCATTGCTGCTGGGGTCGCTGCTGACGTTTTTCTGGCAGACTCTGGAGGCGCGCGAGCGCGTGCAGGAGTCGTCCGTGCGGACCCAGATCGTCCGGCAACTGTTCGATAAGATGGCCGGTGAGTTGCGCGGCTGCCTGGGTGTCGAGACCGTTCACTTCACCGTGGCCCACTTCGCCGGCGATCGGCGGAGTCTGACTTTCATCACGTCGCCGCTGCCGTCGAAGGACTCTTTCCAGTTCTACCGCGAGACAGACGAGCAGCCCGTGGCCCGCCACGATCTGCGCGAGGTTCGATACGAGCTGTGGATTGACCAGGACGAGACGACCGACGATGGCGAGCCGCTGGTAGGGGGGATCCTGCGGACCGAGCGGCGTGTGTATGAGCCCTTCGAGACCAAGGACGACGTGCCCGAGGGTGAGGATCTGCTGTACATCCGGCGTGACCTGTGGTCGCCGGAGTTGGGGTACCTGGAGTTTCGCTACTTCGACGGCGTGGAGTGGAGCACGACCTGGGAGGTGAGCCAGGGCAACCCGCTCCCTCAGATGGTACAGATTACCGTGGGCTTCGACTCGATCCTCAACGATGACCTCGAGGATCAGGACTTGGAGCGATACCCGATCAGCAATGATCAGTTCCCGCTGGGGCCGGACGAGTTCAACCCGAATCGCTACAGCAAGATGGTGCGGCTGCGGTCGGCCGACCCGATGTTCACGAGCCGGTTGTACAAGCTCGGGGACGAGGTTCAGGAAACATACGACTTCGGCGGGCCGGTGGAGGGCGAGGTCGACGGCGAAGGTCTGGAGGGGGAAAAGTGATGGTTCGGCGACGTGGTTTCATACTGCCGATCGTGCTCGTGCTGGTGGGCATGTTGGCGCTGATCATGGCGGGGTACATGTTTTTCGTGCGGGCCGAAATGGCCGGCGTTCGAGCGCAGCGTGATGTCCAGCAGGCGGGGTTGACGGCCGAGTCGGGGCTCGAAGAGGTGTTGTTGCTGCTGCGTGAGTCGCCGGAGGATTCGACGGCCTGGACCGACGTGCCCGCTACGTTTCGGCACGTGCTGGTATGGTCGGATAGCTTCACGCGCGAGGATGATCCGCTGAATTCGGCCAGCACGCGCGCGGACTTGCTCGAAGAGGGCGCGACCTGGACGGCGTGGCGTTACAGCGTGGTCGCGCCGGACATGACCGAGGATCGAGCCCGGGAGGTGTTCCGGTACGGCATCACGCCGGAGGCCGGCAAGTTGAACATCAACACGGCCGAGGAGGCTGAGATCGAGCGGCTGGCGACGCCGCTGCTGCTGGATCTGGGGATCGAGAACACGGGCGAGGTGCTGGCGGCGCTGTTCGACTGGATGGACGAGGATGACGATGCGCGGCAGGGTGGGGCGGAGTCGGACGATTACTACACGTTGCTGAAGCCGGGTTACTACGCCAAGAATGGACGATTGGATACGATCGAAGAGCTACTGCTGGTGAAGGGCTTCTCGGCGGCGATTCTGTACGGCGAGGACGTCAACCGCAACGGCCTGCTCGACTTGAACGAGGACGACGGGGATGAGTCGTTTCCGTATTACGACAACGGCGACGGCGAGCTGAACCGCGGCATCGCGCCTTTTCTGACGGTCTGGTCGCGCGAGCCGGGGCAAGTGGAGGGCCAGGAGGGGCAGCAGATGGTCGAGGGGAAGATCAACATCAACACGGCTTCGGCGCGCGTGCTGGCGGCCCTGGAGGGCATGAGCGAGGAAGCCGCGTCGCAGATTGTGGCCGCTCGGGCGGAGATGGAGGGGGAGGCGCTGGCGGATGCGTCGTGGGTGCAGACGGTCATCGACCCGCTGTCGTACGAGGCGATCCAGGACCGGATCACGGCTCGGGCGCTACAATTTCATGTGGAAATACTCGCGTATGGGGATCACACGCGGCTGGCTCGGCGGTATGAATGGGTGATAGAAATGCGCGGCGAACTGGCCCAGGTGCTGTACCATCGCGATCTGACTGCCCTGGGCTTTGCCTGGCCGGTAAACGACGATGACTTCCTGGTGCAGGGCAAATAGCCGCTGAGAGGATGACGACGTGATAAAGATGAGCCGCAGGGTCTTGTGTCTGGACTGGGACTATCAGTCGTTACGGCTGGTGGTGGCGCGCGTCGGCAAGGGTCGCATGGTGCTGGAAGATGCCCATTCGCATCGCCTGCCCAAGGACGTGGACGCCGAGGATCCCCGGGCACTGGGCGATTTCATCCACTCGATGATGCGCCGCCATAAGCTGACCCATAAGTCAGTGGTGGTTGATGTGCCGCGCGAGCGAGCCGTCATCAACCGGCTGTCTCTGCCGCCGACACCCGAGGCTGAAGTCGCGGCGGCGGTGCGCTTCCAGGCGATGAAGGAGCTGCCGTTCCCGCTGGATACGGCAGCGGTCGACTACGTGATCGTGGAGCGCAACGAGCGTGGGCTGGTGACTGAGGTGTTGCTGGCGGCGGTCACGACCGAGACACTGGAGCGCGTGCGGGCCACGTGTGCGGCGGCGGGGCTGACGCCGGCCCGGATCGGACTACGGCCATATGCGAACCTGATCAGCGTGCGGTGTGTGATGGGGGAGTCGGACAAGCGAGTTCTGTTCATCGATGTCGGTCCGGGTGCCACCGAGATCGACGTGATGCACGGCGATGGTCTGGCGTTCGCACGCTCGGCCAATGTGAATGTGCCGGTGCCGGTGGCCGGTTCGCCGGAGGATTCGCGGATCATCTCGATCGCGGAAATCGCCGACCTGGATTGCGCGGACGAAGCCATCGAGGCGGCGGTCGGTGAATTGCTGGTCGAGGTGACACGCACGTTGCAGGCCTATCGGGCAACGGAGATCGACGCGCGGATCGACGAGGTCGTCGTGGCGGGCGGAACGGGTATCGAGACGCACCTGGTCGAGCGCATGCACCAGCGGCTGGGATACCCCGTGACGCTGTTCGATGCGACCGAGGCGCTGGGGGTGGGCACGTCGGAAGCCGGCAAGCTGCGTTCGTTCTCGGCGGCGCTGGGCTTGGCCTGGGGGCTGAGCCGCGAGGGGCTGTTGGCGCTCGATTTCCTGAACCCGAAGCGGCCGGCACCGCCGGGCGAGGCGCTGAAGAAGCGGGTCCGCCTGATTGGTATGGCGGCAGCGATCATAGTGCTGGCGTCCGGCGGGCTCATTGGAAAGCGCTACAAGCAGCAGGCTGATGCACTGGCCGAGTTGAAGGCGGATAACAGCGCGCTGAAGAATGACGTCGAGGCCAAGCTGGAGATCCAGAATCACATCGACGAGGTTCAGGAATGGGCGGCCGAGGCCGTCTGGCCGGACGAGTTGCTGGCGATCGGGCGGCTGGCCTTGGAGCAGGGTGGTCACGCGGGCGAAAAGATGGTGTATCAGGAACTGACGCTGGACGCGATATCGCGCAGTCCGGGCGTGACGATCCGCAACTTGTTTGTGGCCGACGGGAATCTGCCGCAGAGCTTCGTGCAGTCGATCAACGAGTGGGAGCGGGACGGTCGGCGTCCCTTCGCGGCCGGGCAGGGCACGTCGACGGACATTGAGGACGGTGTCATGTTCATGGGCAAGGTCGAGGACGTGTGGATTGGGCTGCGGGAGTTGCAGGAGTTCCGCGCGGGGGAGGCCAAGCGTCAGAAGCAGCGCAAGAAGGCCCTGCTCAATGTCGGTCAGATCAAGGGAAGCTAAACCATGACGCAGCGTGAGAGAATCTTAGGCATATGCGTCGGCTTGACGCTGGGCGGCCTGGCGGTGTACGCAGGCGTCAACTGGTTGATCGTCAAGCCGTTCAAGGACGCCAGGGCCGGCATCGAGAAGGAGCAGTCGCGTCAGTCGATGCTCGAGGACGAGATGGAGCGGATGGCGCGCGTCAAGGCCGATTGGCGCGGCCTCACGCGGCGCACGCTGGCCGCCGACCCGGACGAAGCACAGCGGCGTTTCCGGGCCGACCTGCACAACCTGCTGAGCGACCAGCACGGGCTCGGCGAGGTGCGCATCACGCCGAGCACTTTCACTCGCTACAAGGATGGGAGCATCGGCGTGCCGTTGACGATCAAGGCCAAGGGTACGCTCAATCAGGTGGTCGGGTTCCTGTGCGATTTCTATCGCCGTGATTACTTGGCGCGGCTCGACAAGGTGCGCATGTCGGCCGAGCAGAACGTGGTGAACAGTGTGAACACGTCCCGCGGCCAGAAGCGTGCGGCGCGGAAGAGCGGCAAGTCGGGCGGTGCCGCTGGCGGTCCGGACGGGCCGGAGTTGACGGTCAGCATCACCGCCGTGACGCTGGTCTTGCCGAAGCTCGCGGGGCTCGACCACCCGGTGATGAAGGATGTCGTTGTGGCGGAGACCGGCGGGCGCCTGCGCTTTACGCCGGATGAGTACAACGAAGTTTTTGAGCACAACTTTTTCGTGCCTTATCAGAAGCCGCCGGCGGTGGTCGCGAACCCCACG
>CAZUCH010000242.1:0-5419 GCA_964619045.1 uncultured Planctomycetales bacterium
GGCTGCGAAGGTCACTCTCGCTGACGATCTCGGGATGTCGTTGCAGCCAGCGCAGAGACATCACCACGCCCGGCGAGCAGGCTCCGCATTGGGCGGTGCCGGTCGCGTTCAGACGTGCCGCCATCGCGCGTGGCGCCGATTCGACCGTTTCGACGGAGCAGCCTTGGACCTGGAACGCGGGCACGAGGCAGGAGTTCACGGGCAGATCGTCCAGCAGCACGGTGCATGTTCCGCATTCGCCCTCGCCGCAGCCTTCCTTGGTACCGGTGTGAGTTTCGCGCAGAACGTCGAGCAGCCGGGCGTCAAGCGCGACCTCGCGTGTCACCGGCGTGCCGTTGAGCGTGAACTTCAGCTCGAAGCTATCCATGGCCGCACTCCTCGGTGTGCTCTGCGCGCTCCATATGCTCCATGAGTCGCTCGGGCGTGACCGGCAGAGCATCGATCGACGTGCCGAGGGCCTGGTTCAGCGCGTTGATGACGGCCGGGGCGGACCCGTCCATGGGCAGCTCGCCGATGCCCTTGGCGCCGCCGGGGCCGTACTGCGTGGGCTCCTCGACGAAGTGGACGCGGATAGGCGGCAGGTCGCCGGCGGTGGGGATCACATAGTTGGTCATCTGGTTGTTGCACATGGCCCCGTCCCTGAGCAGCACCTCCTCGGTGAGCGCCCAGCCGATGCCCTGGGCCACGCCGCCCTGAATCTGCCCCGTGGCCAGCGTGGGGTTGACGACCCGCCCGACTTCCTGGCCCGCGACGAAGTCCGTGACGCGCGCGATGTACGTGCGCAGATCGACCTCGACCTCGGCGGCATACGCTCCCCACGCATAGCAGGCATACGCGTCGCCCTCGTACGTGTCCTCATTCCAGTGTATCTGAGGCGGCGTCTCGTACTGGGCACCGCCACACAACTCGCGACCGGGATTGGCGGCGTGCCAGGCGCGAATGGCTTCCTGAAGCGTCACGCCAGTCGTAGCGCCGCTTGCATCGACCTGCGACACGAGGTCGTCACAGGCCTGTTGCAGGAGCTTGCCGATCACCATCGTCGTGCGGCTGGCGACGGTGGGCCCGCTGTCGGGCACGCGGGCCGTGTCGGGGATGGCGACGGTGACTTGTCCAACCTGCAAGCCGAGGCGTTCTGCCACTATCTGAGCCAGAACCGTGCGGGCGCCCTGACCCATCTCTGTCTGGGCGGTGAGTATCTCGATCCGCCCGTCGGGCAGACCGGCTACAGCGACCTTTGACGCCAGGTAGGTCTCGCCGCTGCCGGTGAAGCCGGCACCGTGAAAGAAGCATGCCAGGCCGACGCCGCGCCGCAGGTACGGATGAGAGCGATTGTGCTCGGCATGTCGCCGTTTGCGTGCGTCGTAGTCCACCATCTCGAGCGTGCGGTCCAGCAGGCCGGTGAGGTCCACGCCATCGCGGCAGACCTGTCCCGTAGCCATCGTCTGGCCGTCGTGGAGCAAGTTTCGGCGGCGCAGTTCGGCGGGGTCGATGTGCAGGTGTGCGGCGATCCTGTCCATGTGTCGCTCGAACGCGAAAGCCGTCTGCGGCGCGCCGAAGCCGCGGAAAGCACCGCTCGGGACCGAGTTCGTCAGCCGCGCCTCGCCGTGAATGTGAACATTGGGGCAGTGATATGGCCCCGGGGCGTGGATACAGCCGCGGCTCAGAACCACCGGCGACAACGACACACAGGCCCCCGCGTCGAAGATGATGTCGATCTCGATGGCCAACAACCGACCGTCGTCGTCAACCGCCGTACGCTGGTGTATCCAACTGCGATGTCGCTTGGTCGTGACGGCCATGTCCTCAGCCCGGCCATGGACGATTTTGACCGCGGTGCCGGCTTTTTCGGCCAATAGCGCCGCGTGGGCGGCCAGCAGCGAGGGGTAATCCTCCTTGCCGCCGAATGCCCCGCCCATGGGCGTCTGCACGACCCTGACCTGGTCCTCGGTCTTGCCGAGCATGTGCGTTAACGCGTTCAGAACGTAGTACGGGCACTGCAACGAGCCACGCACCACCAGCCGACCGTTCTCATGACCGGCGATCATACCATTCGGTTCGAGGTACAGGTGCTCCTGGGCGCCGGTCGCGTAGTCGCCCTCGATGACGTGTGCCGCACGGTCGAAGACCGCCGCCGGATCACCCTTGCGAATATCGATCCGTTTGAAGACGTTGTCGTCGCCGCATTGGACCAGCTCGGGCGTCAACGGCTGACGCGGGTCGGTGACGGCCGGTAGGGGGGTAACGTGGACGCGAACGGCCCGGATGGCGGCGCGCAGGGCACGTGGATCGCCATGGGCCAGCAGCACGACCGGCTCGCCGGCGTAGCGCACGTCGCCGGCCGCCAGAACGCGCCAGTCGTTCTCGATCATCGCGATCTCGTTGGGGCCGGGGAGATCGCGGTGATCGACGATGATGAATTCGTCCCAGTTGATCGCGGGGTCGAACTCGATGGATGTAATCCGGCCGCGCTGGACCGGGCTGCGGACCGCGGCGCCGTGCAACATGCCGGGATACGTCAGATCATCGACGTAGCGCGTGACGCCCATCAGTTTGTCGAGCCCGTCGCTGCGGGGGCTGTCGGCGCCAATTGTCATGCTTTGTCGTCCGTCCTCATATCGTCAGGCCCCTGGGGTGGGCGCTAGTCGTCGGTGACCCGTATGAGGCCGTTGCGTGTGGACACTCGGTAGGCGCTGGGATCGTCGCCCAGCCCATCATAGCGGGTCTCGATCTCACTGCCGCGCCGATCCACCTCGTGCAAGCCGCAGACCAACTCCGTGTCCGGCCCCGGACGATTGAACGTCACGCACGGCACAACCATATACAGCGTTGGCGTGTGCGGCGCCTGGGCGCTGATGTCCGCGACCGCCCGCGCGGCTTGCATGTTCGTGCTGACGATCGCCGCGAACAGGTACCGGTACTGCTGCTCGACGCGCTCTGCGTCCAGCAACGCCGCCACGCGCCGGCCGCCGAGAGCGTCACGCAGCTCATCCAGGGCCGGCAGATCTGCGCCGGCCAGCATGTCGTGCAATGCACCGCAGGCGTTGGACTCGGTTTGATAGCGCTCCATCGGCCCGAAGCTCGCGCTGGCCGGGCCGTCGCGCACCGACACGTGCCCGTTGATCTTCAGCACCATCACCTTGAACGAATCACGCGACGCCGGTAGGGCGTAGTGCTGCTCGGCGACGTGTACCGCGCCACGTTCATAGCGCGCCCCCAGGTTGCACGTCCGAAAGGGAGCGCGCGCGGCGGTCTTGAGGTCCGGCAACAGATGCTCAACGAAGTGCCGCTGAAAAGCGGCCATGCACTCCAGTTCGGATTCGTCCGAGCAGTTCACCTCCAGCGCGCCGATCACCGGTGCCGCCAGGCCTTGAACAGCCTCGCGCAGCCGGCCGCAGACCTCGTCCAGGCCGTGTTCCAGACCGATCAGTTTGCGTAGTTCATCCATCGTGGTCCATCCTACGATGCACGCGTCGTCAGAGCTGCCCGGCCCGATTGAGGACGAGCGTCTTCATCTCGGTCATCTCCTCGATCGCGAAACGCAGACCTTCACGCCCCAGGCCGCTCGCCTTGACACCGCCGTAGGGCATGCTGTCGACGCGCAGGCTGGGCATGTCGTTGACGACCACGCCCCCGACGTCCAACTCGTTGTACGCATAGAATGCGTGGTCGAGTTTCCGCGTGAAAACGCCGCACTGGAGGCCATATTCGCTGTCGTTGGCGATCCGCACGGCCTGCGCGAAATCATCGTACGGCTGGAGCGTCGCGACGGGGCCAAAGACCTCGACACAACTGACCTTCTGCTGTCGATCGACGTTCTCGAGGTACGTGGCGTCGAAGAACACGCCATGGCGCTGCCCGCCGCAAAGCACACTGGCGCCGGCCGCCACGGCCTGGTTTACCCATCGCTCGACGCGCAGCGCGTCGTCCTCGGTGATCAGCGGGCCCAGGAAAGTCGTCTCGTCGAGCGGGTCGCCGGCCTTGAGCTCCCCGGCACGTTCGACCAACTTGGCCTTCAGTTCGTCGTAGATATCGCGGTGGGCGATAACGCGCTGCACGCTGATGCAGCTCTGCCCGGATTGGTAGAAGGCGCCGAACGTGATACGCTCGGCGGCGTAGTCCAGATCGGCGCCGGCGTCCACGATGCACGCCGCGTTGCCGCCCAATTCGAGCGCTACGCGCTTACGCCCCGCGCGAGCCTTCATCGCCCAGCCAACGCTGGGCGAACCGGTGAAGCTCAGCAGCTTGAGCCGGTCGTCAACCACCAGCGGCTCAGCTTCCTTGCTCGAGCACGGCAGAATCGAGAAAGAGCGCGGCGGGAGGTCCGTTTCGGCGAGAATCTCGCCCAGCAGCAGAGCGCTGATCGGCGTCGCCGACGCCGGCTTGAGCACCCACGGGCAACCGGCCGCAATCGCCGGGGCAATCTTGTGGGCCACCAGGTTCATCGGGAAGTTGAAAGGCGTGATGAACCCGCAAGGGCCGAGCGGGAAACGGCGAATCAACGCTTGGTAGCCGACCGCCCCCGCGCTGATATCCAGCGGCATCCACTCGCCCGTGATACGAACCGCTTCCTCGGCGGCGATGCGAAACGTGTCGATCAGCCGCGTGACTTCGGCGCGCGCGGCGACGATCGGCTTGCCGACCTCGATCGACAGGGCTTGGGCCAGTTCCTCGTGACGCTTGGCAACCTGCAGCACGACGTGCTGCAGGATGTCCTGACGCTGATAGCCGGTCAACTTGCGCGTGAAGGGAAACGACTCAACGGCGGCGTCGATGGCCTTCTCGACGACCGTGTGATCGGCCAGCGCGACGCGCGCGGCGGGCTCACGGGTGTACTTGTTGGTCACGATCAACTCGTCGCCCGACGCCGCCGGTCGGCCGGCCAGATAGTACGGATACGTATCGCGCAGCATCGTCACTCTCCAGTTGTCACTCGTGTCCCTGTCTACTACTCGTCGTTTCATCCATCATCGGGCCGCGTTTGTCAAGCGACCGGAGCGTGGGCTCGCCGCCCGCTGAACCAGGCGGCCCGCGACGGAAGTACACGCTGTGTGATGCATCAAGACACATCCTGCCCGCCGGCGTCAAGCGCAAACTGTGCCAAGAGCGCCGCCCCCAACGGTAGGGCGGCCTCATCGATGTTGAAGCGCGGGTGATGATGCGTGTACCCACAACCACGCTCCTCGTTGCGAGCCCCAAGAAAGAAGAACGCGCCCGGAACGGCACGGCAGTAGCTGGCGAAGTCCTCGCCGCCACCCTGGCCCGGAAGCGCGAGGAGCTGATCCTCCGCGAAGCCAACCGCCCGAGCCGCGCGCAGGCCATCCGCGACGACTTGCCGATCATTCACCAATGTCGGGTAGCAGCTCACCAACTCGACTTCCGCCCGTGCCCCATACGCGTGGGCGATACCGGTAGCTAACTC
>CAZUCH010000243.1:0-5410 GCA_964619045.1 uncultured Planctomycetales bacterium
GATAGTCCAGAACGTCGCCAAAGTCGATGTCCGTGCTGTTGCCCAGAGAGATGAAGTGCGAGAAGCCGATGCCGCGCGCCTTGGCCCAGTCCAGCGTCGCCGTACAGAAACCGCCCGATTGTGACACGAATGCCAGCGAACCCTCGCCGATGTTCGTATGCGCGAACGTAGCGTTGAGCCCCAGCCGCGGTACCATCAGCCCCACACAGTTGTAGCCCAGGATTCGGACACTGTGTTGGCCGGCCGCGGTGAGCATCGCCTGTTCAACCGACTGGCCGTCACCATAGTCCGCCTCGGCCAATCCGGCCGTGATGACCACCGCGCCCCGCGTCCCAAGCTCGCCCAGTTGCTCGATCAGACCAGGGATGGTCCTCGGCGGCGTGCAGATGACGGCCAGGTCCGGGGCTATCGGGAGGGCCGCGACGTTCGCGTAGGCCCACACGCCGGCGATAGATTGGTACTTCGGGTTGACCGGCATGATCGGCCCGTTGAACCCGCCCTTGAGCAGGTTGCGCATGATCACGCCGCCGATGCTCTTCTGGCCTTGCGAGGCTCCGATAACGGCCACCGACTTGGGGGCGAACAGCGAATCCAGGTGCAGTACGCTCATGGTCAAGCCTCCAGTATGCCCGCAGCGCCGTCAATATAGGTGACGCCCGTCCCCCTGCCAACCCACCCACCAGCCCCGCGCCGCCGGCGGCCTACGCCTGTCGCCGACTGAGCAGGAACCAGCGGCTCTTGGGCGATCCACTCCGCGGGGTCTGCCGCACGAAGTACACGGTCCACTCCGACTCATCCGACATTCGCAGGCGATAGTAATGCCGGCGGAGATAACGCTCGTTCCCGGCGCGCCCACCCTCGGGCGAGGATTGCTTCCACGTCTCGACGACCTCGACCACGGCCCGGGATTCACCCCGCCACACGAAACCCCCTGGCAATCCGGGCAATCCGGCCGCCATCTGGCCGGCGTCGAACGTCCCCGCGCGGGGCGCAAGCGGCTCGCTGACGAATTCGTCCATGAACTACACGTCTAAGTACAGCTCATACTCGTGCGGATGTGGCCGTGTATGCACGGCGTGCGCGTCGCCCTCGAGCTTTGACGCGGCCCAGTTGTCGATGAACGCCGCCCCAAAGACATCACCTGCGAGCAGGAACTCGTGATCTTGCCGCAGGTCCGCCAGAGCGTCAGGCAGCGTGCCCGGCAGGGCGGTGATCTTGGCGCGGAAGTCCCGATCCTGCTTGGCGATGTCCACGTCGAACGGGCCAAAGTTGTGGGCCGTCAGGTCGAACCCACTTTGCACGCCATCCAATCCCGCCATCAGCATCGCCGCCAACACCAGGTAGACGTTGCCTGTGAAGTCCGGCGGGCGATATTCGATGCGCTTGTCATTGGGCAGGACGGCGTAACGCGGCACGCGAATCGCCGCCGAGCGGTTCGCCAGCGAGAAAAACAGGTTCACCGGGGCTTCATAACCTTCGATTAGCCGCTTGAACGAGTTGGTCGACGGATTGGTCAGGCCGGTCAGGGCCCGCCCGTGCTTGAGTAACCCACCCACGTAGCGCAGCGCCAAGTCGCTCAGGTTGGCGTAGTTCCGCTTGTTCTCGTCGAAGAACAGCGGCCGGCCGGCTTTGGTCAGCTTCTGGTGTACGTGCATGCCGTTGCCCGCTTCGCCATAGATCGGCTTGGGCATGAACGTGGCCAGCTTGCCGTGCTTGTGGGCGATGTTCTTGATCACGTACTTGATGATCATGGCCTGGTCGGCCGCCCGCACCAGCGGCTGAAGATCGACCTCGATCTCGCATTGCCCCGGGGCGCCAACCTCGTGATGGTGATAGCGAACCGGTATCCCCAACTCCTCGAGCAGCAGACTCACCTCCGAGCGCAGGTTGTGATTCTGCTCACTCGGCGGCACGCGCAGATACCCGCGCTTGCGCGGAATCGGCGGCGCCAGGCTCTCGGGGTCCGTCTCGCCGCAGCGAATGCTCACGCTTGTGAAGTGCGGCTCATCCACCACATCCACGGCGTCGAGTACGTGAAACTCGTACTCCGGCCCCATCCAGGCCGCATCGCCGACACCCGAGTCTTTCAAGTACTGCTCGGCCCGACGGGCGATACCGCGCGGGTCGGCCGAGAACGGCTCTTTGGTGTCGGCCGTCACCGTGTCGCATAGGAAGCTGAGGGTAGGATGGTCCCAGAAGGGGTCCATGAAAGCCGTGTCGGGTTGTGGCTGGGCGGAGACGTCTCCGCTTTCAACTTTGCTGAACCCGGAGCCGGACGAACCGTCGTAGCCCACGCCCTCCTCGAAGTATCTCTGCGTGAACTGACGGGCCGGGATGGTGATATGCATCCACTGCCCCGCAACGCCGACGATCTTCAGATCGACCATGGCCACGTTTTTGTCTTTGATGTACTTCAGTGCTTCAGCGACGGATGCAAACACGGTCTCATCTCCTAGATGATCCCCCCATTACAACGTTCAACACGAGCATACTGTACGCCTCCGGCCGCTACAACCCGTCGGGGCCCCAAGTCGGCTCAGGCGTCGCCGGCCCCCTTGCCGTGGGCCGCGATGCACGTGATGAACCGGCTGCCAAACCTCAGCAACTTGGTCTGACCAACGCCGTGACAAGCCAGGAATTCATCCGGGCCGGCGGGGCGGCGGCGAGCCATGTCACGCAACGACGCGTCGCCGAAAACCACATATGCCGGCACGCCACGCTCGCCAGCGATGGTCCGGCGCAATTCCCGGAGGCTATCGAACAGCGCCCGATCAACGCCCTCCCACGCATCAGCCTGAATCTGGGTCGCCTTGACGACCCTCTGCCTCGGCATTATCAGACGCACAGGGTGTTCGCCCTGCATCACGCGCCACGAGGCCGCGTTGAGCTTGAGAATCGGGCGATCGCAATCCGTGCGGTCGAGAACGCCTTGATCAACAAGCTGGTACACCATATTGGTGAGCGTCTTCTGATCCAGCTCCTTGAGCAAGCCGAACGTGCTGAGCTGCTCATGCCCCATCTGGCGAACGAGCTTGTCGTTGGAGCCGGAAAGCACCTTGACCACATACCCGATGCCGAAACGTTGCTCCACGCGCGCCACGCACGAGAGGATCTTCTGGGCGATGAGCGTCTGTTCCTCGTCAACCTCCCCCTCGTCCAGGCACACGTCGCAGGCTCCGCAATCAGCCGACTCATACGCCTGCCCGAAATACTCGCTCAGCAGCTTGTGCCGACAAAACCGCCCGGCGGCCAGGCCCTTCATGTGGGCCAACAACTCCAGCCCCGCGCGGATTACGTCCTCCGGCCTCTCGGCCTCCTCGGCACTCCTGCGCAGCAGACTCTCCCAACGAATCGCGTCCGCCGGCGAGTAGAACAACACACACTCGGCCTCGAGTCCGTCGCGCCCGGCCCGCCCCGTTTCTTGCTGATAGTGCTCGATCGACTTGGGCATGGCCGCGTGTATGACACAACGCACGTCACTGCGATCGATACCCATGCCAAAGGCCACCGTGGCCACAACAACATCGATAGTCTCGCCCGAGAAACGCTCCTGTGTCCGCCGGCGCTGCTCCGACGGCAGGCCGGCATGATAACACTCCGCACTGACGCCCGCCGCCACCAGCACGTTCGCCAGGCGCTCCGTCTCCTTGCGCGTGATGCAGTAGATGATCACCGCCTGCTGGTTGTGACGGCGCACCACCTCCAGGATCTGACCATGGGGATCCACGCGCGGAATCACGCGATAGATCAGGTTTGGCCGATCGAACGTCCCCACCAGGATCTCCGGATCAACCAGCCCCAACTGGCGGACAATGTCCTCACGCACCCGCTCGGTGGCAGTCGCCGTGTAAGCGTGGATGCTCGCATCGGGAAAACGCTCCCGGAGTGTCCGCAGCCGCCGGTACTCAGGACGAAAATCGTGCCCCCAGTGGCTGATGCAATGCGCCTCGTCGATCGCGAACGCCCGCACGCCCACACGATCCAACAGCGACAAGAACCCCGGCAAGAGCAGCCGCTCCGGCGACACGAAAACCAATCGACAATCCCCCGCCTGTATCGCGTTCTCCAGTTCGCGCTGATAGCCCGCGGGCTGGCCGCTGTGCAGCGCCGCCGCCGGATAGCCGCACTGCCGCAGCCCGTCCACCTGGTCCTTCATCAACGATATCAGCGGAGAAACGACCACGTCGGTCCGCTCGGCCAGCGCCGGCGGCACCTGGTAGCACAACGACTTGCCGCCGCCGGTGGGCAATACCACCAGCGAGTCGCGGTGACCTAGCCCGGCCTCGATCGCTTCCTCCTGCAACGGCCGCAGGCGGTCGTAGCCCCAATAGCGCTTGACGAGCTCGGTGATCCGACGCGAGGTAGGCGGCGAATTGGTGCGTGATTCCCTCATAGGCCCCATGCTACAGCTTCACGCGCCGCGGCTCCACCGTCGCCCGCCCCCATCTGGAATAACGGCGCGGTAACCACAATGTGGCACATTTGCGGCCATTACGAACAGAAGCCGGCGCGGGATACGCGCCGGCCTCTGTCGGGGGGGGGAATACTCGACGCGTACCGCGTGCTACTTCTCGGGGAGTTTGAGGTCCAGAACCGCCTGCACCATATCCTCGGAGAACTCCTCCTTGCAGGGCGCGGAGCAGAAGTAGAGCGTGTAGCCGTTCAACTCCGCGGCATGCTCGGCGTGACCGTCCATGCCCAACGCGCAGCCCGGGCACTTGGAGATGATCTTGTCCGGTAGGCCGTCAAACATGTCCGCCGCGGCCAGCTTGAGCTTCAGGGCGGCGTCAGTCTGGGTCCTGCCGGGAACGGCCTCCTCCGGGGCCGGCTTCTCAGGTTTGGCCTCAGGGGCGGCGGCCTCCTCCTGGACCTCCTCGGCGACCTCCGCAGCTTTGGCCGGAGCCTCCTTCTGGACGGTCTTGGCCGCCTCTTTCGGCTTGACCGTGGCGTTGTCGGGAGCTGATTCCTGCTTGCCGCAACCTGCCAGGATGACCAGCCCGAGGGCCAGCGACAAACAAACAACCTTCAATTGGGCGCAATGCGATCTCATGACGGACGCTCCTTGTTTAGGGCCTGCTAATATCGGAACTTGCCGCGACAGTATACCACACCGGCCCGAAGCCGATACCCAGCCAGTGGCCTTTGCCGCACATTCGGCGAGCACGGGCCCGCACTCTACGTCCGACCGTGGAGGTACTCGTACATGTTGTCGACGAGCGCCTGGCACTCCGAGGCTTGTAGGGCCAGCAGGTCGCCGGTGGAGATCAAGCCCACCAGACGATCGCCATCCACGACCGGCAAATGCCGGATGCGCTTATCGGACATGACCGCCATGCAGTTGTCCGCCCGTCCCTGTGAGCCGCAGGTGATCACCGGCGACGTCATAACGTCGGAGACCTTGGTGACGGCG
>CAZUCH010000244.1:0-5391 GCA_964619045.1 uncultured Planctomycetales bacterium
CGGCGTTGAACCGAACGATGTGGGCGAAGCTCTCGATCAGGATGTTGCGAAGCTCGTCATCGGGCTGTCGCCTGTACTTCTTCCAGACCTTCTTCAAATCGATGTCGGCTGCGATCATCCACGCTGCTCCTATTCGCGGCGAAGCGAAGGTTCCCGGCATGTTCTTCAGAAAACTGTCTCACCACTCGCAGTGGCACCGGCGTCAGAGCCGGTGGAACCACAGGCGGGACGCCTGTGCCACAGTCTTCAAACGGCTTCCCAGCCCCTCATGGGGCATCTGTTCAACTCTGCGTAGAGGCTTGCGGTGGGGTCTCCGCCGAGGCCTCGATCTCCACGGCCTCGACCACCTCGTCGGCGGCTCCGGACGTTTGGACAACGTCCTTAACGACGATCGTCCCGATCCAACCCGCCACCGTGCCCAGCATGAGGCCACCGAACAGTCCACCGATCGCCCGAACGGTGATGGTCTCGACGGGATTCCCCGCGATCATCCCGCAGACGACCAGGGCGCTGAAGAGGAGAAGTCCGCAGGATGCCCCGCACAACTGAGCCACGTATTGAAGCCTCTCGCACCGCGACCATACCGAGCGTCAGAGGGACCGTGGTTTTCGGTCCTCGACCGCTAGTGGAAATCGGCGAAGAAAACTGCTTGATTCAGTAGAAAAGGCCGATCGCACGCCGGAAAAAGCCGGTGTTCTCAGCGGCCCCTCGCCGACGTCGCGCGATGCCGCGTGCCAGTGTTGATAGGCCCGACGCCGCCGGACAATTCGGATACCGCAGCACGAGAGGCGAACGCTGCCGGATGGCCAGCGAGACATGTGCGTCGCGCAGGACTTGCCCCGCCAGCGCAAGATCGACGCCCAGGAATCGAGACGCGACCGACACGAGACGTTCGGCCACGAGCCTTCCCTCACGCTCGGTATCGACCTGGTTGACGACAAGCCCCATCGGCGGCGTGCGCTCGGTTCGGCTGAGAACCTTGATGAGCGCGTAAACATCGGTGAGTGCCGTAGGCTCGGGCGTCGTGACGGCGAGCAGTTCGTCTGCACACTGGGAGAAGGCGAGAACGTTCTGGGAAATGCCGGCTCCGCAATCCAGGAGAATCACGTCGCTCTGAGACTCGAGACGAGCGAACTGATCGGCCAACACATGGCGATCATGGGGACTCAGATCGGCGACGGCCCCGAGACCCGACGCCCCGGCGATCAGTCGAAGATGCCCGTTGATCCGAACGGCCACTTCGTCGACCGTCCGCTCTCGCCGCAGAACATGAGACAGATCGTGGCGCGGCTGCACGTTCATCATGACGTCGACATTCGCCGTGCCCAGATCGGCATCCACGAGGACGACGCGCCGGCGGGCTTGCGAAAGCAGGATGGCGAGGTTGACAGCGAGATGTGTCTTGCCGACGCCGCCCTTGCCGCTGGCGATAGCGATGACGTGTGCCCCGCTTTGACACCGACGGCTGGGAAGACTGTGGCACCGGCGTCTCGCCGGTGGATCCACAGGCGGGACGCCTGTGCCACAATACGCCTGCGGCTGAAGGCCAGGCGGTGCATCTGCTCGCGGTTCCGGCTGCGCCTCGTGCGTGGCCGCGCGGGCGGCCTCCTGTGTGGCCATGAGCCGGCGCAAGTCGGAAGCTTGGTCGTGGAGGATCGCGCTCACGTCAGAACCGCCTTCCCGCCCTGTTGTCCGCGATTGACATCCGGGGCGGCGACATCCGCCAACCGCGCCCGGGGTGCTGCCGCCACGTCGCCCACGATCATCTGTGCCACTCTATTGGCACTCCCGATCTCGATGTCATCCGGCACCGCCTGGCCCGTTGTCAGATAGGACAGCCGGATATCCGCCTGCCTCAATACGTTCAGGATCACGCCAAAGCCGACGGCCTCGTCCACTTTCGTGAAGATCAGCCGACGAGCGCCCAGCTTCGAGAACCGATCGATGGCCTCGCGAATCGTCGGTTCGCCCGTCGTCGTGGCGAGGACCAGATGCACCTGATCCGGCGCGGCCGCCTCGAGGAACTTGCCCAGTTCGGCGATGCGCAACGCGTCCCGCTGACTCCTGCCGGCCGTGTCGATCAGAATCAGGTCGCAATCCGACATATTCGCGATGGCCGTCTTCATTTCCTGCGGCGTCAGCACCGTCGCGAGCGGCACCTTGAGAATCTGGGCGTACGTCTTGAGTTGCTCGACCGCGGCGATGCGATAAGAGTCGATCGTCACGAGGCCCACGCGCTGGTTCTCGCGGAGCTTCATATTCGCGGCGAGCTTGGCGATCGTCGTCGTCTTGCCCACGCCCGTCGGCCCGACGAAAGCCACAACCGTCGGCCGCGTGCCGGCACTCAACTCCAGCGGAGCGGCCCGAGGCAGCATGCCCGCCAGCACCTTGCACAGCGCCTCGCGCACGCGCTGCGGGCTCGGATGAACACCCCGCGCCGACCGTCGCAGATCGAGCGCATCCGCCACCTGACGGACGATATCCAACGCCAATTCGTTCGCGACGTCCTGGCTCAACAGGTGTGTGTAGTAGTCGATCAACTCCGCCGGCGCCTCGGGATGGGCTGCCGTTTCGCTGCGATGGAGCAGATCTTTGACCATCGTCCTGATTTCACCCATCTCCGACCGCAGAGCCCGGTCGGCGAGGGATGGGGCCGCCGTCTGATTCCCAATGGCGGGGGCCGGTCGTTGGCCGTGACCCGACTGTGGCACCGACTTGGGCGGCATCTTCGGCTCGACACGCGTACGGTCCACCCCCGGTCCGTACGGCTTTGTGCAGGGCCGCCACGCGCTCGTCGGACGATGCGGTGATCTCGACGACCTCGCGCGCGCCGAAACCGAACAGTCCGCCACGCTTCAATGTGCGCGTGTGCAGAATGACGGCACGCGGGCCTAGATCTTTCTTGACTCGGGCCAGCGCTTCACGCATGGACCGGGCTTGGTATGTCTTCAGTTTCATCGCTAAGCGTTACCAATCCGTGAGTCCGAAGCTGTACGCCTCGGACGACCTCGTTGTATCCCAACACCGCCACAGCGGGCAGCGTCGATTCGATCAACCTCCTCAACCACTGGCGCACCTGTGGCGAAGCCAACACGACCGGCTGTCGCCCCCCCGCCTTGCCAACGGCCGCCTCCAACGCCCCGCGTACGGCCGAGACGATCCGGTTCGCCATCACTGGCGGCAATGTCAGATAGGCCCCGCGTTCGCCGCGCTCGACATGCGCGTTGATCGTGTCTTCCAGGCCTGGGTCCAGTGTGACCGCGTGAATCGTCATCTCGCTGTCTACGTGCTGCTCGCAAATAGACCGCGCAAGTGCGTTACGCGCATACTCCGCGAGAACATCCGGGTCTTTCGTGCGGCCGGCCCAGTCCCCGATCGTCTCGAGAATCGTCTCCAGGTCGCGAACGGGAACGCGCTCTCGCAGCAGAGTCTCCAGCACGGCTTGCACTTCGCCCATCTTCAGCAGATCGGGGATGACCTCCTCGACGAGCTTGGGACTTTCCTCCCGGAGATGGTCGACCAGCCGGTTGACGTCCTGCCGCGTCAGGAGCTCCGCGGCATGTGAGCGGACCAACTCCGTCAAGTGCGTCGCCAGGACGCTCGTCGGCTCTACTACCGTATAATTGCGATGCTCGGCGAGAGACCGCTCGTCCTCGGGAATCCACAGCGCCGGCAAGCCGAACGAGGGTTCGTTCGTATCGATGCCGTGAACCGGCTCGGTCACGGCGCCGGAATCGATGGCGAGCAGATGACCGGGCATCAACTCTCCCCGGGCGATCGGGGCGCCGCGGAGTTTGAGCACGTACGCCGACGGCTCGATGTTGACGTTGTCGCGGATGCGGATCGGCGGCACGATGATGCCCTGCTCCGCCGCGACCTGGCGCCTTACATTCGCGATGCGATCCAGCAAGTCGCCGCCCTGCTTGCGGTCCACAAGTTTGATCAGGCCGTAGCCGACCTCCAGTTCCAGCGGATCCACAGTCAGGGAGTCTTCGATCTTCTCCGGTTCTTTTGGCCTGGCGTTTTGGACCTTCTCGGCTTCCCGGGTCGCCTTCTTCGTCTGCCCTATCAGCAGGTAGCCGATCCCGCCAATCGCACCGGCGATCAGCAGCAGCGGCGCCGTCGGCAGCGGCGTGAACATCAGAACTATCAAGAAGCAGGCCGCCAACATCAACGCAATAGGCCGCGACGTCAGTTGCCCGAACAACTCTTCGCCCATGTTCGTCTTGGCCGTCGTCCGCGTCACGATCATGCCGGCGGCGATGGAGACGAGAAACGCGGGGACTTGCGTGACGAGGCCGTCGCCGATCGTCAGCTTGGTGAACACTTCGAGACACTCCAGCAAGCCGAGCCCCTTCTCGACCATGCCGACGTAGATGCCGCCAAATATGTTGACCAGCGTAATGACCACGCCGGCGATGGCGTCGCCGCGCACGAACTTGCTGGCACCGTCCATCGCCCCATAGAAGTCCGCCTCGCTCGTGATATTGTCGCGGCGCCGCCGGGCTTCGGCCTCGTCGATCATGCCAGCCGAAAGGTCGGCGTCGATCGCCATCTGCTTTCCGGGCATGGCGTCCAGTGTGAAACGTGCGGCGACCTCGGCGATGCGCGTAGCGCCCTTGGTAATGACGACGAACTGAATGACGGTGATGATGACGAAGATGATAACGCCCACGGCCAGCGAGCCTGCCGCGACGAACGAGCTGAACTCCTCGATCACCCGCCCCGCCGCGCCGGTCGTCCCGTCGGCGTTGGTGAGGATCAGTCGCGTCGTGGCCGTATTCAGAACGAGCCGCAGCAATGTCAGCGACAACAGCAACGATGGGAACGTCGAAAACTCCAACGGCCCGTTCATGTACATCACGGTCATCAGCACCACGGCGCTGAGGGTGATGTTGCAGAGCAGCAGCACGTCGAGCACGCCCGTGGGGAGCGGGATGAGGATCACGAGCACGAGCGACATCGCCAGCACGGGGAATGCGATCCCGCGGTTGGCGTGCAGAAAACTCGCTGCTCTCAAGATGGGCGACTCAACGGTTGCCATAGCTAATCAAACGACTCACACCAACGAGTATTCTTACACGCTTCAATCTGCATGGGTGGCCCACCCAGTCTTTACGCCGCCGACGCCGCTCCGTGCCGCGCCGGCATCTTGCCGGACAACTGATAGACATAGGCCAGCACTTCCGCGACGGCCTTGTACAACTTCTCGGGCACTTCCTGTCCCACTTCCACCGTCTTGTACAACATGCGGGCCAACGGCTTTCGCTCGACGATCGGAACACCGTGGAGGATTGCGATTTCCCGGATCTTCTTCGCCAGGAAGCCGGCGCCCTTGGCGATGACCTTCGGCGATCCCATCGTCGCCGCGTCATACTTGATCGCGACCGC
>CAZUCH010000245.1:0-5380 GCA_964619045.1 uncultured Planctomycetales bacterium
ACTGCGCGAGCTTTCAGCAGCCCGAGAGGTAGAATGGTCAAGCACGACTAGTCGGCCGCGATGCAGTACATATGCTCATGCCCGCGCAGGTAAAGCTCCCTGCCAACGAGCGCCGGCGAAGCGTCGAACTCGTCTTCCAGCTCATTCACGGCTAGGACTGTGAGCTGCGGGCCGTGCGCGATCACCGCCGTCTTGCCGTCGCGACCCACTACGTAAATCCGTCCGGCGGCCGCGACGAGCGACGCATAGACTTCGCCGAGATTCGGGAGTCGCTCCCGGTTGTAGAAGCTCTGGCCGTTCCCGGCATCAACACACGAGAGCTGCGCGCGGTAGCCACTGAGGAAGTAGATCTTGCCATCGTATAACACCGGCGATGGCACGTAGGGCGTGCCCTTGCCGTCATACTCCCAGGCCACTGCTGCGGTGCCCGTGATGTCACCGTGCGCGTCGGCGTAGCGGATGGCCAGGAGGGCATTCCCGCGAAAACCGCTCGCGGCATACAACAAACCACCGGCACAGATCGGCGTCGGGATGACGTTGAGCGTCATGCCCCGGCAAGTCCACAGCAGCTTCCCATCGTGAAGATCGTACGCGCGGATGGCGTTGGTCGCGCTGGCGACGACCTGTGCACCGCCGTTCGCCTCGACAATCACCGGCGTTGCCCAGGAAGTTGGCTCCTCGCGGGCCGCGCGCCATCGTTGTTCGCCGGTTCGCTTGTCGAGTGCAACGATGAAGTCGTCGCCCTCGTGATCCCAGACGACTACGAGAGTGTCGCCGTACAGCGCCGGGGAACTGCCCTCGCCGAAGCCTCGCCGGGTCTCCATCTGGCCGAACTTCTTCTGCCACACGACGTTGCCCTTCAGGTCAACGCAGTACAGGCCGCGCGACCCGAAGTAGGCATATACGCGCTCGCCATCCGTGACCGGTGAGTTGGACGCTTGTGACGCTGTGCGATGGCCGACCTCGTGCGGCACCGATTCGCACAACGTGCGCTGCCACACAATCTGCCCAGTCCCGCGATCCAGCGCCAACAGCTTGAATTCATACGTGTCGGTAGACGCGGGCGGCGGCGGACGACGACCGTGGGCTCCGTCACCGTGACCACTCGGTTGCGTTTGTGGCCCTTGCGTGGCCTTCGCGGTCCCGGCCGTGGGAACCGCCGTCTGCACGTACACGCGGTCGCCCCACACGATCGGCGATGAGTGACCTCCGCCGCCGAGCGCCACTTTCCAGCGGATGTTGCGGGACTCACTCCATTCGCTGGCCGGTTGGGCGTGTGGAGCCGCGCCCGTGCCGAGCGGACCGCGCCATTGCGGCCACTGCGCTTCGGCGTGGCTCGGCGTGTCTTCGCCGACCACCCACGGAACCGACATGCCGACACAAACAGCAGCAATCAACAGCAATCGCATCTCTTCACCTCTCTCGAGCCGCAACGCGCTGATTGGTGGCGCGCGGCCTAGGCCGTGACTCAATGCCTCTGTATGGGGCGGCTTCCAGGTCGACGCCCCACGATCACAGGGACAGTCCTTCTGCCATGCTGGACCTCGCCAATCACCCACAGAACGGCAGGCGGAAGTGCCCGAAATCCAGTATCCGATGCAACGTGATTCCGCCGTCCGTGATTTCGTACCGATAGACCGGCATGTCGAGGTCGATTGCGACCCAGACCTCCAGGTTCGCTCCGCGTGATTCCTGCCAACCGGGCAGCACCACGACTGCCTCGGATGCCATCAGGGCGGGAATGTCAATCCGCATGTAGAACGCTCGGCCTTGTGACACGCCACCATCGTTGTTCTCAGCGGGGTTGAAGACCTCGTAGCCTTGGTCGCGGAGCAACTTCGCGATCTCGCGGAACTGCGGGTAGTTGTGCTCAGAGATCCCTGACATGGGACCAGCCACGTAGAGTCGCTGCGGGACACCCGTCATCGTGACAAACCTCTGGTGGACCTTCGTCATGCGGTGGACCGATCTTCGGCATTCTCCAGCAGATTGGCGGGGAGCACAACATGGCCGTCGGCTCGGTCACGCGTCGGTTCGGCCGAGTTCTTGGACCACACGGGCTCGGTCTGTGCTGTTGGGGGCGTCGTGTGCCGACCGGGGAGTGAGACTACTGTGTCCCCCACCTCAGATGGACAGCTGCTGAGCTGAGGCACCGAGTCCGCCCGCCGCATCACCCCCATCACAGACCTGATTGCCCAATCCGTCGCGGGCACCCGGCCGGTCGGCCAGGTCGCTGCACTTCTCAACCGACCTTCGGCAGCCCCCCAAGCGCTGCACTTTTCAACCGGCGTTCATAGTCCAGGGTTGCGACAGCCGAATCCAGTTGACCCGTTCACGCTGCCGAAGCTACGGGCGCTTGACCGATCGCTGCAAAACGCCGAGTTGATGACGCAGCGCGAGGTTCTCAGCCAGGATTGCGGTGCATCGCAGTAGCAACGCCCGGGCAGGGACGACTATAACGCGCACGACGCCCATCCCGCCCCAGGCAACCGCCGAGAACTCGCCCGTCGATCAACTGAAAATGCCCCGGCGCGGTCAGGCAGCGCGCCGGGGCGGGTAGGTAATCCTAGTGTATTCGTTCCGTCGTTCTCTTGCCTTGTCGGACTATCGACGACGGATCGCCGCCAAGACGCCGAGGATCAGCATCCCAAACGCTCCCGGCTCGGGAACGACTGTAAGATCGGCGCCCGTGAACTGGACGTTCGTCGCCAGCTCGCCGGTCTCGAACAGAATGCCCTCGTCCTCGTCCATGCCACCGCTGGGCGTCAACGCCGTCACACCTTCGGACAAGCCCTCGAACGTTAGCGTGCCCAGCAGAACTTCACCGGAAACGCCGAACGGGAAACGAAGGCCTGCCAGACCGTCGCCGTCCAGCGTGTCGCTCGGATCCCAAGCGAGACCGATGGACGTGCCAAGCCAGTCAACGTAAGTCGGCTCGCCGATCGCCAGGTCGATGCCCCAGGCGACGACCGGCATCTCGAAATACGCCATGATGTCCACATCGACCGTTTCGCCGACTCCTACGGTCGCATCGACCGGGTTCAGCCACACCAGTACATCAGCTGACGCCAGTGGGGCGCTTACCAGCGCCGCTAACGCCGTCATGCAGATTAGAATTCGTTGGAACTTCATTTTCGATTCCTCCTGAAAAAGCCGCCGCTCATTGACCGTTAGAATCGGTATACGAATCGGCAGCCGTTGAACACCTAACTCCTGTTATTACTGCATTGTACATAAATCACTTTGTCGTTTCGCATGGGGCGACAATGGGCGGCGACGCCGGCCGAGGAGGAAGTCACGTTCTCAGCGGCCAAGCGTCGCGCCCGTATCGTCGCTACGGCAACGGAGCGGAACTCCGCTTCGGCTTCACTGACGAAGCGCCGTTCCGGTCAAAGGCACGGTGGTTGGGATTCTTCGGGGCGCCGGCGAACGGGTTCCCGACGAAGTCGCGATAGCATTCGAGCCACGCGGAGAAATCTTCCATGCCGACTGCGCCGCTGCCGTCGTAGTCGCACTGATCGTCCTGCGGAGGACTGCCGTCAACCGGCCCGCCGAATGCGTCGAGGAAGATGGAGTAATCGTCGTAATCGACGTCGCTGTCACTGTCCAGGTCGCCGCAGAGACTGCTGCTGCCGGTGATCGTCGCGACGTAGTCGTTGGTGGTGCCACACGGCATGCCGTTGTACGAGTCGGGCCCGATGAACAGGTAGTACGTACCGCCGGCTATGACCGGGAACGATACGCTCGTCTCCTCGCAATCCGACGTCACTGAGGACGGATTGAAGTTGTAGGTCCAGTTGTCGCAACCAGGCACGCCGGGCACGTGCTGTTCGGCCAGTGCAACGTCGCAGGCGAAATTCGCTCGCACCGTCCACGTCATCGTGTCATCTTCGGTCGCTACGTATTCGAACCAGTCGCTGTCGGTGTTGCCGTCAGCATAGATCGTGCCGCAAACCGTCTGTTCCGCGGCGATCGACTCGAATGCATTCGGCCAGCCCCAGCAACCGTTGTTGGTGTTGTCCCCGCACGGCTCGGATTCGGGCACGGCGTCGACTGGACACTCCACGTCGCAGACAGGGATCTCATGGACGTCGAAGATGTACTGGACACAAGCGTCGTAACCCTCGACATCGGCGTAGTAGTCGCCGGCGACGAGGTATCCGACGATATCGGCGCCCGGCCCGCTGCTGCAAGTCCAGGAACCATAACCGATGTCCTCGCCGCACATGGAAGTTCCGACGGCCAACCATGTCGAGTCGGTCGTATCGAGGCACGTGTTTATGCTCCACACGCCGTCGTGCGGAATTGTAAAGCGGTACACGTGCTCCGGAGTGTCATAGTATTGGTTCACCGGGTGGCAACGGTTGAGCGCGTCTTCACACGTGCTGCGCAGCGGCGACGTGTACGGGGCGACGACCTCGAAATCAGCCGCATCGGGATTCAAGCACGGATCGTCGGTGCAATTCGATCCCTCGTCCCATAGTCCGCCGTACGTACTGATGCAGTCAAGCAGGGTGGTGTCGGCGCAGTTCGGCCAGGGCGAGAAGCAGCAACGGCCATACATGCAGCCTTCGCCGAGGTGCTCACAGCTATGCTCGTAGCCGGTCCAACTGCTGTCGAGCGTGCTGCAAAGCTCGGTATAATCGAAACGAACAGCATATCCGCCGCCGCCCCACGACTGGCCGTCTCCGGCTTGGTCGTAGATCGTGAAGTCGTAGCAACCGTTCGTCTCTACGCAGCAGTACACAAGGTACGTGGTGAACGAATCCGCGTACGGGCCGCCGGAGAAGAGCACGTCGCCGCTGACTTGATCCGTGATCTCCCAGGTCGTCTCAGAAGGATAGCGATCGGTGAAAATCTCGATCTCGATCATGCTCTCGGGGCAACCGCCGCACGGCGGGGCCAGGTCGTCGCATACGCTGCCGAGGCCGCCGAAGCGGTCCGGTTCGATGCAATCCTGGAACAGCACGTTTTCCTCGCAGAAGCCCGAGTCGTCGTCGCAGCATGCGCCGCGAACTTCCCACGGCTCGCACCTCAGCGTGGCGACGTAGGTGTTGTTCCCGCCGCAAGGCATGTCATAGAAGCGGTCGGGGCTAACAAACCACCAGTACGTGCCCGGATAGGCGTTGTAGACGACGGTCAACACTTCGCAGTCCACCGCCGTCGCGTATGGATTAACCGCTCCGGTTATCTGATCGCAACCGACTACGCCAGGTGTGACTGTCTCAACCAGGCCGGCCATCACGTTCGCGAGGAACTCCGATTCGACGGTCAGCGTCAGGGTCGTCGGCTCGGTGACGGTCATCTCGTACCAGTCGGTGTCGCGCGACCCATCCAAGGCCCAACCCGTACCGCAAACAGGTACGCCGCAGGTTATTGG
>CAZUCH010000246.1:0-5373 GCA_964619045.1 uncultured Planctomycetales bacterium
GGCGTCTCCCACTGCAGCAGCCCGTGGTCCCGCGGCGTGAGCGAGGTCATCAGGCTGGCCATCGAGGGCCCGGTCCAGCCGGTGTGCCCGTGCGCCTGCTCGAACACCGCGCCCTGCTGGGCCAGGGCCAGGATGTTCGGCGTGGTCGGCCGGTCGTAGCCGTAGGCCTGGAGGTGGTCCCAGCGGCTGGTATCCAGCACGATCAGCAGCACGTTCGGCCGCTGCGTCGGCGACGGCGGCACGGAATCAGGGAAGCGGGCCAGACCAGTCTCAGCTGGGATCAAGGCCGCCGCGCCCGCCCACAGCGCAAAGAACACACCGATCCAGAAGACGCCCGCCAGGGCATAAGCCAGACAACGTCTCAATTGGTCATCACGCACGCGGTAACGCACCAGTGTTGGCGTGAATCTGGGCAGCCCCACGAGCGTCACTGCCGGCAGTACCAGCGCCATCAGCAATGGAACCAACACCACCCAACGGGGGTGGTAGATCCAGCGACTAAACGGATTCAGATTGCTCCAGTTTGAAGCTGTCGCCAGACATATGCCAAGCACGCACACGATCAACGCCGCCCACTGAATCCGACGGAGCCGCCTGACCACTGGCGGCGTCTCGATCGGAATTCGGCTCCAGAAGCGCCATGGGTTCAGCGCCCCGAACCATGTGCGCACCGCCGCTCGAATCGGCCGTGACGAATACTCGTACAGCTTGCGGTCGCACAGATCAGCGGTGTCCAGCAATCGCCCCCCAGTTCAGCGCCAGATCGCAGCGCGGGCAATGATCGCCGTCCGTCGCGAACAACGACTCGTTGCAGCGCGGGCAATGCACAAGCAGCAGCGCCTGCCAGCGGAAGATCAGCCCGCACTCCGGGCAGCGCGGCATATGCAGCATCCGCAGGTTGTACTCGCACTCCGGGCAGTGGAGATCGCGCGCCTGCAACCACTCGTCCCCTAGCCCGACGGGCAGCACAGGCGTGGTAAGAGCCTCCCTCATGACGCGCATGATATCCCCGCCTGGTGAGGCGGTAAACAGCACCCAATCCGGCCTGGGGGGCCCCACCCTTGAGCGCAGCGGAATGGTGGGGGGGGACTGACGCATCGCAGCAAACCGCCAGCACCTCGAATCTTCGAACCGTTCCCACCTCTGCCGCCGGCAGGTACACTGTCGCCACCATGCGTAAGAACTACATCCTGGATGCGAATATTCTCATTCACGATCCGGACTCGGTGTTTCAGTTCGCCGACAACACCGTGATTATCCCAGTCGGCGTGATCAGCGAACTCGATCGCTTCAAGAAGGAATCTTCCGAGCGCGGCTTCAACGCCCGGGCCGTCGTCCGCCTGCTCGATGGACTGCGCAACGGCCAGAGCCTGGCCGACGGCGTCACACTCGACGGCGGCGGCCGGCTACAGGTGTACTGCGAGCCCGATCGGCTACTCTCAGGCGCGGATGGCTCGGCCGACCTCGAAATCCTGCGTGTGGCGCGGACCATCAGGGACGCGGAGTCGGACGTGCCGGTCATCATCGTTACCAAGGACATCAACCTGCGCATTCGGGCGGACGCCGCCGGGCTGCGGGCAGAGGATTATCATTCCGACCACGTGCCGTTGAACGACCTGACCTCCGGCGGCGCGCGCGAGCTGAACGTCACGCCGGAGGAGCTTGATGAGTTTCGTGAGAACGGGCGGTTGAAGCTGCCGGCGGCGGCACTGCAACTCAACGAGTACGTTCTGCTGCGCTCGACGGGTGCGGAGCGTCGTACAGAACTCGCCCGCTGCGGAACCGACGGCGGCGACCTGCAGGCACTACACACCCCGAAGAACGGCTTGTGGGGCATCCAGCCGCGCAACAAGGAGCAATACTATGCCCTGGACGCGCTGCTGGACGAGCGCATCAACCTCGTTTCGCTGTTGGGCAAGGCTGGGACCGGGAAAACACTGCTGGCGATGGCGGCCGGTTTGCATCTGACCTTCAAGCACAAGCTGTACCGCGGAATCCTGGTCTGCCGGCCGATTATCCCCGTGGGCCGCGACTTGGGCTATCTGCCCGGCGATGTCGGCGACAAGCTCGCGCCGTGGATGCAGCCGGTCGCCGATACGGTCGAGTTCCTGCTAGACGCCGGCGGCCCGCTCAAGGGCCACAGTGATGCGGCCAGCCTGATGCGAACCGGCCTGATCGAGATTCAACCCCTGACCTACATTCGTGGCCGCAGCATCGCCAAGCGTTTCGTCGTCATCGACGAGGCTCAGAATCTGACGCCCTTGGAGATCAAGACCGTCATCACGCGCATGGGACAGGCGGCCAAGATCGTGCTCACCGGCGACCCCTGGCAAATCGACAATCCCTATATCGATCGCAACAGCAGCGGCCTCACGTACCTGGTCGATCGCTTCCGGGCCGAGCCGCTGGCGGCCCACGTCGAGCTGCGCAAGGGTGAACGCAGCGCGCTCGCCGAGTTGGCCGCCAACCTGCTGTAACGATGAGTCCGGCGTCAGACCGCTGCGGTTTCTTCGCGCCACCCTGTTGCCCCAAACTTGCTTATCGGTCGACGGTGAGCGGAAACGTCCGAGGTCGCCGAGTGCCACGCGGGAGTGCGGCCTCATACTCAAAGCAGGTGCCGACCTGGCCGATGCTCCGAGTGTGGCTCAGCAACAGACCATTCCGCCTCCCGGCCCGCCGGCTTTGCAAGACCCGCCGAGTGCCGCGCCCCATGGCTGGTCGGCCGCGCCCCGCACTTCGGCGGATATCAAGGCGTTGCCGGCGCTGCCCGAGCAGCGGCTGCTGAAGCTCAATGCCGCCCGGCGTCTGGTTGTTGGGAAACCCGCCGCTCGGCGCGTGAGGTTCGGTTCTTACCTTAACCGCTCGCGGCGCGTGCTCCTGACGCTGGCGGGCGTGTGGGTAGTTGGCGTATTCGACCTGGGCTTCACGCTTTCAGAGTGGGGTTCTCAGCACTTCATCGAGTCCAACCCACTGGCGGCGCACTTGCTGCACGGACCGGAGTCGTTCGTGATGGCGTTCAAATTCGGCCTGCTGGGCTTCGGGACGATTATCATGCTCACTATTCGTAAGCATGCGGTCGCCGAGTTGGCGTGCTGGTTCATGTTGACCTGTCAGGTCTACGTCGCCGCCCGCTGGTACGCGTACTTCAACTGCGTGCTCAACGATACGACCACCCTTCTCGTCATGCCTTTGGCAGGCAACTAGAGCTCCGCCTGCGCCTACCCGCTCAACAGTGCCACAAACGGGTCGATGTCGTCGAAATCCACACTGCCGTCGTCGTTGGTATCCGCGTTGAACCAATGACAGTCGGGGTACTCGGCGTAGTAAGCCTGCTCGCCGGTCAGCGCCAGCACAAACGGGTCAATATCCCCAAAATCGACGGCCCCATCGCAATTCACATCACCGGACGCCGGAGCGCAGGTCATGGTGGCGACATATGGTGCGCCGCAGGGCACGTCTTCGAAGACCGAGGGCGCGGTCCAAAGCCAGTAAGTTCCCGGTGGGGCGCAATACACGGCCGCCGTCGGTTCGCACGGATCGGCGAATGCGTACTCCACGATCTCGTAGTCGTAGCAGTTGGCGGCGTGGGCGGCGATGATGAACGCCGACACGGGGTACTCGGCTATGACTTCCCAGCGCAACAGCGTGTACTCGGCGAGCGTGACTTCATACCAGTCGGTCTCGCGTATGGTGGATCCGCCCCAGTAGAAGGTGCCGGAGGTGCCGCAGATGACGTCGCCACAGCTGATCGGCTGGAAGGCGACCGGGTCGGAGCCACACCCGCCATTGTAGGTGTCGATGTAGTCGTCCTCGCAAACGGGTTCGCCTTCGGGCACGCCGCCGGCTGGGCAGGTGACCTCGCAGCCGCCTGCCTCGGCCAGCGCCACCGCGCCGCTTGAGCCAATCAGAACCAACCCTATTGCCACAATGCCGCATGCGGTCTGCGCCAACATGTTCATCGATCCACTCCTCCTCCATCGCGTACGAAACGCAAGTGCCATCAGAACTTCCCTCGTCCACTATCAGGTAGTATACCACCGGCGGGGGCGTCATCGCCACAATTATTCACGGATACGCACGGCCTAAATTCGCCGCCGTCGCGACGGTTGCCGATGCGGCGGCGGGGGGGGATACTGGACGTTAGTGGACGCTCTACGCATCATCGACGCCAACATCAACCGCACGCGCGAGGCACTGCGCGTCATCGAGGAATACGCGCGTTTCGCATTGGACGACCGCGACGCGGCCGAGACGCTAAAACGCTGCCGCCACGACCTGCGGCTGATCATGGATGCCATTGGGCCGGACGCCTTGCTGGCGGCGCGGGATATCGCCGGCGATGTTGGCAAGGAGATCAAGACCGACCGCGAGCTACGCCGAGACTCGACCACCGATGTGGCCCAGGCCGCTTTCGTCCGCCTGAGCGAGGCGGCGCGTGTGCTCGGTGAGTACGGCAAGCTCATCTCGCCCGACGTCGCCCGGGCGGCTGAGCAATTGCGCTATCGCACGTACGGGCTCCAGCAGCAGATCATTCTGCGCGGCACGACGCGCCAACGCCTACGCGGCACCCGGCTCTACGTACTCATCACGGCGAGGCTATGCCGTCAGCCCTGGGAGCAGGTGCTGGAGGCCACGATCGACGGCGGCGCGGGCTGTGTGCAACTACGCGAGAAGCAGCTCGACGACGCCGAACTTCTGAGGCGCGCCCGACTGGCGCGCGCAATCACCGCGCGGCGCGGCGTGTTGCTGGCGATAAACGACCGGCCCGACATTGCCCGTCTGGCGAAGGCCGACATCGTGCACGTGGGCCAGGACGATTTTCCGGTGGCCGAGGTCCGCCGCATCGCGGGGGGCGACATCCTGGTCGGCAAGAGCACGCACACGTTGGAGCAGCTTGAGCTGGCGCTGGCGGAGGAGCCCGACTACATCGCCGTGGGGCCGATCTTCGCGAGCGCGACCAAGCCGCAAGACCACATCGCCGGCTTGGATGCACTGGCGGAAGCGCGCAGCCGTACGAAGTTGCCGTTAGTCGCGATCGGCGGGATCACGGCCGACAGAGCGGCGGCTGTGACGGCTGCCGGCGCCGATTGCCTGGCGGTCTGCGCCGCTGTGTCGGCGGTCAAAGACGTGGCGGCGGCGACGCGCGCGTTTCTCACGCCGAGCGACGGGAGCGCGCGCTGAGCGACCTGTGCCGGTGATGATGCACCTCAAACAGAACAGCCCCACGACCGACCAGAGGTAGTGGGGCTGTGCGATTGTCAGCGTTGTCGAGCGCGGTGCCTAGCTGCCGATCAGTGCGACGAAGGCGTCAATGTCATCGAAATCGACATCGCCATCGCCGTTGGCATCCGCGTTGAGCCAGATGCAATCGGG
>CAZUCH010000247.1:0-5371 GCA_964619045.1 uncultured Planctomycetales bacterium
TCCCGTCGTGGCCGACCTCCGTGTGGGTGGTGCTCGCCAACGGCTGTTGTTCCGTACTCTACGGCCGACTCGGAGGTCGGCCGCTACGTCTCCTTGAGCCGAATCCGGCTTCTGCTACTGAATCAGCGTGTTGTTCTCCATCATCACCAGCGGATTGAACGTCCCGAAGTCCGCCTGGTGAATAAGCACAGTCTCCACGACCTGCGGGCGGCCGTCGCCCTCCTTGGCATGGCACGCGATCGTGTTCAGAATCTCGTTCGACAAACCGACCTCGTACGCGACGAACGTGCCCGAGATCGGGTGCCTGGCGCACATTCCGGCTCGGCTCTTGCGATGCTCGCCTTCCGCGACGCGCTCGATTTCCAGCAGCTTGCCAACGTCATGCAGCAGGCCGCCGGCCAGCAGCCGGTCATAGTCGATCTTGTACGGCATCTCGCGATACGCGGCTTCCTGCGTCTTGGCCAGGCCGTAGGCCCCTTCCGTGACGGCGATCGTGTGCTCGATGAAATTCACGCCGCGCGTGTTGGTGAGGAGCGTGAAGGGCATGGCGCGTAACTCGTCCAGGCTCTTCCAGCCGCCGCGCTCACACGCCAGGACCCACGCCTTGACGACTTTGTCGCGCAGTTCCTTGTCGGCGATACGTTCCAGAATCGAACCGAAGATGCTTCCGATGTCGGCATCAGTAATCATGTTGCCCTCGCATAGTTGTGTCGGCCCGGAGGCGGACGACCTTACAGGTTTCCGATCACCGCATCCGTCATTTGCGTTGTCGAGGCGGCACCCTGGCTGAGAGCCTCCTGGCAACCACGCAGCCGCGCCATGTCATAGGTGCGGACCTTGCCCTCGGCGATTACGGCACTGATCGCGTTGGAGATGCGCTTGGACTTTTCGGTCTCGCCGATGTGATCCAGCATCATGCACGCCGAGAGGAACATCGCGATCGGGTTGACGATCGACGGGTTGAGCTCCTGGTACTTGGGGGCCGAACCGTGCGTCGGCTCGAAGACGGCGACGTTATCGCCGACGTTGGCGCTGCACGCGAACCCGAGCCCGCCGACCAGGCCGGCAAAACCGTCCGAGACAATGTCGCCGAACATGTTGCCGGCGATGATCACGCCATAGTCCTGCGGGTTCTTGGTCAGCCACATCATCTGGGCGTCGATGTTGGTTTCCCACAGCTCGATCCCGGGGAAGTTCTTGCCAACCTTGCGGGCCTCGAAGGTCAACATGCCCGAGGTCTCGCGAATCACGTTCGGCTTTTCACAGATCGTGACCGACTTGTAGCCGAACTTCTTGGCATAGTCGAAAGCGCCCTGGCTGATCCGGCGGCAGGCCTCTCTCGAGAAGATGCGCGTCGAAACGGCCAAGTCCTTGCCGGGCACCTCCTTGAACTTGGCCATCTTGGGGTGCGTCTCGAGTGCGTCGCGCACCTGCTTGGGCGGGTCGGTCCACTCGACGCCGGCATATAGCCCCTCGGTGTTCTGCCGGAAGATCACTACATCAACCAGCGGTTCCTCGAATCCGTCCTCCGTACGCTTGATGAAGTTGAGCGGGTTGCCCTTGAAGGAACGGCAGGGGCGGATGCAGAAATCGAGGTTGAAATGCTGCCGCAGGCCCACGATCGGGCTGTAGTACACAAAGCCCTTGTCGCGCAGCGCCGGCGAAATCTCGGACGCGGCCTTGTCCTTGGGTTTCGAGGTGATCGCGCCGAACAGCCCCAGTTTGTGCTCCTCGAGCAGGTCGAGGGTGCGCTGGGGCAGCGCGTTGCCCTCCTTGATCCAGAATGCCCAGCCGATGTCCGCATTGACGTACTCGGCATCAAAATCGACCGCGTTGAGAACCCGAATCGCCTCGGGGAGTACGGTGTTCCCAATTCCATCACCCGGCATACTAACAATTGTTCGTGTGGCCACGTGCGTGCCTCCTGTTGTGGTCTAGTGGTGTTGATGAATGTCTGGCGGCAACCGCCCCGATGTTACCAGCCAGCGAAGCCCGAAACTCGCGCTGCGCTGGACCGAAAACCCGGCCTGCAGTCCGCCAACCATGGTCTTATCGCTCCCAAGCTACTCAATATACGCCAGCCTAGCGAATACGCAACCGGTTCGCACGCCGGCTGGCTTGTGGCGAGCCTCAGATGCTCCCACATTCAGGCCTCTGGGGCCGTTTTCTCAATTCCTCATCAACTCGGCGCCGGCCTCCAACGCCTCCAGATTGGCTTCCGCGATCTTGGGCTTCTGTGACTTCGAAATCGCGGTGCCGAGGGCCTCGACCGGGAACAACCCGGTATCCTGCAGCAAGGCGCCCAGCCCAACGACCGCCACCGACAGCTTGTTGATCTTCTTCGCCGTCTCGGCCAGCGGGAGTTTGACGATCTTGGCCTTCGTCTGGGGCAGTTCCAGGGACTCCTCCGCGTACAGTGTGCAGGTCTCGGGGAGCTTCTCGATCTTGGCGCGGGCCCGCTTCACCCCGTCCTCGGAGACCGCCAGGAAGTAGTCCGGCGATTCGATGGCCGTGTACTCGATGGTTTCGCGGCTGATGATAACCTCGGCCAGCGAATGCCCAGTCATCACCGTGATGGGGTAGTCGTCCTTCTGCGTGGCGTCGAGACCGCTGAACATGGCGGCCTGCGCAAACAGCCCAGCGGCTGACTTGATCTTCTGGCCGGCGCTGCCGGCAATGACGATGCCCGTCTGCCTGTCCACGGAATTGTCGTGCATCGTTTCGATCAAGAGCTTGGGTTTGACGGCCCCCTTGCCAGCCTCAAACGCTGCTCTGTAACTCACGCTGTACTCCGGCCGCGGTTTGTCCGTCAACAAGCCCACCTTCAGGCCGTACTTATCGAGCAGCTCAAAGAGCTCCGTCTTCTTAACCTTGTTGCGTGGCGAGTAGTAGGCCGTGCACAGCTCCCAGATGTCGAGCATCGCGAACCCCGGCTGCTCAATGGCATCCGCAATTATGTCGGGGAGCTCTTTGTCGAACGCGGTCGCCCTGTGAACCCAGGCAGCACCCGCGGCGGCCGCAGTCCCGCACAGGTCCATCGGGCCTTCCACATTCCCCCAGGGCGTGGTGGACGTGAGGCTGTCCGTCGGCGTTGTCACCGAATGCTGTCCGCCGGTCATTCCGTAATTGAAGTTGTTAGCCACAATGAGCGTGATGCCGATGTTGCGGCGAGCGACGTTGAGAAGATGCGTGCCGCCGATGCCGCACGCGCCGTCGCCCTTCAGGGCGATGACCGTCAACTCCGGACGTGCGAGCTTCAGCCCGCAGGCGTATGTGATCGAGCGTCCGTGCAGCCCGTGGAACGCGTTGGTCGTGAAGTACCGGTCCGACAAGCCAATGCAGCCGATATCGGTAACGATCACGACCTCCTTCGGGTCGAGCTGCAGCTTCACCAGGGCCTTGTCGATGGATTTGACGACACCTTGGTGTCCGCAGCCGGGACAAAACGGCAACGGACCCAGCTTGTCGGTCATATATGTGGTGTGTTTCGCCGCGCCGGCGTCGGTTGAACTCACGGCAGGCCTCCTATCCGCTTGATCTCGAGCGGCGAGACCAGACTCGTATCCATCTTGTTAACGCCGACCACTTCCACTCCCGGGGTGGCCAGCCTCTCGATTTCGAGGAGATACTGCCCAGTGTTCATCTCGGGCACAATCACCTTCTTGATTCCCTTCATCGCCGATGTGATGGCCTTTTTCGGGGCGGGCCAGAGTGTCTGGAGAACCAGCGAGGAGACCTTCGTTCCGCGCGCCCGAGCCTCTTTGACGGCCACGGCGGCCGATCTCGAGGTGATCCCATAGCTGATGATCAGGATTTCGGCACCATCCTGGAAATCCTCCTTCACCAGCGCCATGTCATCCGCGGCATCTTCTATCTTGGCCACGTAGTGGTCGACCATCTCCTGAATGACGTCCGGCTTGGTCGCCAGATAGGCCGCCTTGTCGTGCGTCGAGGTGGTGAAACGGGCAATATGCTCCCCGCCGAAGTTCGACAGTGCCGGCACATCCGTCAGTTCGTTGAAGTCGTGCGGCAGATACTCGCCACCCGAAGGTGCCTTCGCACGCTCCACCAGCGGCGGAAGCTTGATGGCGTCCAGGTCAACCGATTCTCTGGTGACGCCGATCTCCTTGCTGGTCAGCAGAAAGACCGGGGTTCGGTATTGCTCCGCGAGGTTGACCGCGCGGTACGCCAGCTCATATGCCTCGCCGACGGTGGCCGGGCTGAGCGCGATGACAGGCATACCGCCGGAGGTAATCCAGCGGGTGAACATGATGTCGCCCTCGGCGCCCTTGGTGGCGGACCCGGTTGCCGGCCCCTGACGCTGGACATTCACGATGACCATGGGCGTCTCGCCGATCTGTGCCAGCCCGATGTTCTCGCTGTACAGGCTCATCCCCGGCCCGCTGGTGGCGGTCATCACCTTTCGGCCGGCCATGGCCGCCGCGATGCAGAAGCCCATGGACGCGATCTCGTCCTCGGCCTGAATCGCCGTGCCGCCATTCCGCGGCACCAGGTCCAGCATGTAATGTAAGATGGATGATGCCGGGGTGATTGGGTAGCCGGCGAAGAAGTCGCATCCCGCCTTTATGCAGCCCCGGGCGATCGCTTCATTCCCTTCAAGGAACTCTCGTGCCATCTGAACTCCCTTGATGCGCGTCAGTGTCGTGGCTACTCAGCAGTTCCCAGAAGATATGTGGCTTGGAACCGACCGAAGAGTCGCGCCATGCAGCCCGTGCCTAACGAACATGCCAATACGTATCATCTCTCGATTCACGAACATCGCTTGCGCGGCAACATCCTAATCATGGCGAGAGCGTAGGCCACACTGTCATGCTGCGGAGCGTGGCATGCGCCGAGAGACAGACCCCGGAAGTTCGGCCCACAAGACGTCTCACGATCAGGCCATCACCGACACTTGACCGGTATTTTATGTGTGCCCACCACCGCCGTCAAGGAACGACCTCGCGGCGGCGGAATCTGCCGGCTTGGCAAAACCGCGGATCGCCGCGGTGCCCGGAAAGGTGAAAAATGTGGTATGATGCCCGCGGAAACGACGCGGCACCTTGCTGCATGCCGTTCAGAGCAGGGGCCGTGGCAGTCCGCCGCCGCGGGAATCGCGGGTGGATTGATTCCGCGCGGGATCCCTGGGTTGCCGCACACGTACTTCGGCGTAGCATGAATCCCCTGTAGGTCGCAAGGAGTAATGAATGATGGCTGACAAACCAGCGATTGACTTGCCGTTGAGCGGAATCCGTGTCCTCGATCTCTCCAGGATTCTGGCCGGCCCGTGGTGCACCATGATGCTCGGCGACCTGGGGGCCGAGATCATCAAGGTCGAGCGGCCCGGCGCCGGCGACGACACCCGCACATG
>CAZUCH010000248.1:0-5366 GCA_964619045.1 uncultured Planctomycetales bacterium
AGTAAGGCCAAGCGCAGGTCGGGGATGTCGGCTACCGGCTCACCGCCGATGGAGTGCGCGTCCAGCACGGCCTGGAGTTCCTGCTCGGTGTCCAGAATGCCGACGGATCGTGGGGCGGGGCGGCTGACTCGCTCACCACCTGGAGCGGCGAGACCTGGTCCAACCCCGAATCGCACCGCGCCTGGCGCGTCGCCACAACCGGGCTGTGTTGCCTGGCGCTGATGGAGGTTGGCGATTCGGAGGCCGCCCAGGCGGCTTTGAAGCGCGCACTCGACTACCTGGTCGAAAACGCCCCTGTAAAACGCCCGAGCGAATGGGACACCATGAACTGCTGGGCTTCGATCTACGGCCTTCAAGCCCTGGCCGACGCCTACGCAAATCCACGCCTGGCGGACGCCCCACAACGCGACAGCTACCGTCGAGCCGCCGAATGGCACTTGGCCGAGCTGGCCCGCAGCCAGTCGCTCAGCGGCGGCTGGGGCTATCTGGAGTTCGACACCCCTCGAACCGCACGCCCCCAGTGGGCCACCAGCTTCACAACCGGCGCCGGTGTCGTAGCATTGATCGACGCCCGCGACGACGGCTTCGACGTCGATGCCGGACTACTTCGGCGAGCGGCCAAGGCCGTGCGGCGCTGTCGATTGCCGAACGGGGCTTACACGTATTCGGTTCGCGCCATTCCGCACCCGCGTGGCGCCGAGTCGATCAATCGCGTGAAGGGCTCGCTCTCACGGATCCAGACCTGCAACCTGGCCCTGCTACTGGCCGGCGACGACATCTCCACCGACTGCCTGCGGACCGGGATCAGCCACTTCTTCCACGAGCATCGCTTCCTGGACATAGCGATGCACAAGCCCGTGCCGCACGAGGCCTATTACGCCAACTCGGGCTATTTCTACATGTTCGGCCACTACTACGCCGCCCGCGTGATCGAGCGGCTGCCGCCCGCCGATCGCCGAGTGTGCTGGCCGCGCCTCCAATACGAAGTCATCAAGGTCCAGCAAGCCAACGGCTCGATGTGGGATTACGACCACCACTCCTACGACCGCCCCTACGGCACGGCCTTTGGTCTGTTGGCGCTGGGACGCTCGCTACAGGACGCCGAGACGCCCTGAGCAGCATTCCACCCTATTCCACGCGGATGATCCGCCGACCCGAATACGCATGTCCAAACACGTCCTTCGTGCGCACCTCGATCAAGTGCGTTCCTCGGCCCAGCCCGGCCGGCAGCCCACCCTGCCAGATGTGTGCCGAGTCGATCACCTTGGGGAGCTTGACGCCGCGCGGCGGGTTCGCACTCTCCTCGGCCGCCTTAATAGCCAGGAAGTACGGATCGGGACGCTCGACCCGCTCCAGCTTCACCCACGGACTGTGACCCACGCGCATCTCGACCGTCGAGCGCTCCGAGCCGGCGAAGACGTTAACCAGCACCTCCGCGGACGCCGTCTCATCGACGCCGACCACTTCGGGCGCGTGGATGTTCATCTGATAATCCGCCGGGCGCCGGGCGGCCCGGTATTCGATCGAATACTCATGGCCTTCAAACGTGGCGACGCACCAGCCATTGGGAGCCCCGTCGCGCATCGTCGTATGCGGCAAGCCGACCTCATCAGGGGCGCCGCGCCACCAACTCCCGCAGGCTGCCGTAAATGACGTGTGGTGATGCGCCCCGCCGCCGGTCCAGCCGTCCTCAGGCCCCAGGAACCACTGCTGGTGTATGTGAAGATGCCCAGAAAACGACACCGTGTGCGCGTGTCCGGCCAGCAGCTTGAGAAGCTCGTCCCGCTCCGCGATCTCGGGCAGCGGAATATGCATGGTTAGCACCACCAAACTGTCCTTGGGCACCAGTCGCAGGTCGTTGCGTAAGAAACCCATCTGCCGCTCGCCCAGCCCGGCCGTGTAGTGTCCCTTCTTGTCCTCCGTGCGACCGTGCCAGACTACGTCGTCGAGCACGATGAAGTGTACGGGGCCGTAATCGAACGAGTAGTAGGGCGGTCCGTACACCCGCTCGAACGATTCGTCAGAGTGACGATCGTCGCTGGCGGCGTAGTTCTCGTCGTGATTGCCGAGCACGTTGTACCACGGGATACCCACGTGCGCCATGGCCCTGTTGAGCGGCTCGAACAACTCCAGGCGGTCATAAACCAGGTCGCCCAGCGAGAATCCGAACGCCGCGTCGATACCGACCACTTGCTCGATGATATCGTGCGCCAGATAGTCGATGTCCTCGACCGTACGCGGCTGCGTGTCGCCGAAGATCAGCACGCGAAACCGATCCGGCTCCGGCCGCGGGTATAGCGGGAAGTCTATGGCTGTCGGCAGCGGTCCCGTTGGTGCCACTCCGGCGCGTATGTGCGCGGGCGACCCGGCGGGCTTGTGTACATAGTAGAATTGCGGCAGGTTCAGCTCATCGACGGGCGTCATCCAGTCGCGCGGTTTGCTGACGAAGATGATCGTGTCGTCGCCGACGGGCAGCCGATAACTTCCGTCCTGATCGGTCTGCACGACGACCCGGCCGTTGGACACCCGTACGTCTGGGATTCCCGACTCACCGGCATCACGCTTGCCGTTACGGTTGGCGTCGTGAAACACGGTACCGCTCGCGGTCTCGTGTGGGGGCTGGAAGCCCAGGCCCCACGACGCCGAGCTCGACAAGACGCAGAGCAATCCAATCGCCGACGCGCGTCCGGGCACAATATGCATGGCTGATCCTCGCTAGTGTGATGGATAACGTCCAGCGGTTGAATGTACGCGCGAGCGGTGCTCGCATCAACCGAACCGCGTCGCCAATGACGCGTGCAGAGTCTGTGAGGCTGATCCGCGCAGTGTCAGTGAGGGTGATCCGCGCAGTGTCAGTGAGGGTGATCCGCGCAGTGTCTGTGGGACCGGTTTGTAACCGGTCAGCTCCTCCCCGCACATCCGATTCGGACGTGCCACGCCGGCAGTCGGCGCTCATAAACACCACATCGGTGGCGGTTTTGGTCGCTGCCGGCGCACTTTCATGTTGACTTGACGCTCCACGAGCCATACCCTCAGGTAGCAAGACGTCGCACTCTGGAGACGGTGTGCCGCCGTGCTTTAGGTCCGGTAAGTGCCGGAGCGCGAGGCGGTTACGGTATCCTCCAGCCAGGCGTCTGGCCGACATTCGTGTGGTATGCGCTGGGATTGTCGGGCCGGCTGAGCCCGTGGCAATTCCATGGTTTGGTGTTCATGCTGTACGGCGTAACGAGCGGCGGGTTGGCCCGCTGTGGCTCGTACTGCATGATCATAGGTTGAACGCAGGTGTCTGTGACCCTTCACGCCGCTCGCTATATGCGTCCGGAGTGTTGGCTCGCTGGCTTGGCAGGCAACGTTTTTTCGCAGGAGTCGCAGATGATATCCACTACTCGCATCGAGCACGGCGGAGCAGGTTTCGCCCTCTGCAATAGAACAGGTCTGATGATCGTGTCGCTGGTGACGCTTGCGGCCGTGGCCGCAGCCAGCGCCGAGCCGCTCTCTCCAACGTATGAGATCCCCGGCAAGCCCGCCGTCGCGACGCTGTACGTTGACGGCAGCCAGCAGACTGTGCAGACCTTGGACCGCTGGAAGTTCATCTGCGGTTCGGACGGCGACCTCAGCCAGGCGGAACTCGAATCCGTCGCCGCGGCGCACATCGAGGCGATCGAGGAGGGCCCGTTGACCATCATCGATTCGCCCTCTGATTCACGCGGGTTCGACATCGTCTTCATAACCGACTCCAGCGTTCCGGCGGCGGCTGAGTTCGGCCTGCTGCTGGCCGAGACCTTCCTGGAAGACACGTTCAGCGACCCGATCACCATCGAAATCACCGTCACATTCGAGCAGATGAGCCCAAACGTGATCGGGGCCACCTGGTCTTCGTATGTCGAGAACATCTCGTACACGACCTCGCGCTTGTCGCTCGTGGCCGGTCAGGACGAGGACGACTTCATCCAGGACTGGCTTCCGACCACCGGCTACCTGCCTGTCAGATTCGACGGAGCCAGCGACTCGGTCAACAATGTGCAGGGCATCAACTGGACCCGCGCTGCGTACAGGTCCACGATCGGTTCGGTCAGCGGCTATGCTGCCGGCATGTCGTTCAACACCGACTTCCTCTTTGACTACGATCCGTCGAACGGCGTCAGCGGCACGCGCATGTCGTTCGTCGATGTCATGATCCACGAGTGCGGACACGCCCTGGGATTCACCTCGGCGACTGACTGGGGCAGTCACCCGACCGCGCTCGACCTCTACCGCTTCCAACGTACCGACGGCAACTACAACTACAACCCCGAGACCTATGAGGAGTTCCGCGATACCCCGCGCCTGGTTTCCCACAATTCGCCCAACGACCAGCATATCTCGGATCTGATCGACAATGAGTACCGCATGTCGGACGGCGATCCGTGGCAGGCCAGCCACTTTCGCGAGCAGTCCAACCCCTGGATCGGCCTATTGGACCCCGCCTTCTCGACCGGCGAGACGCACTACCCCACTTACTTCAGCCAGGCCGACCTGAACATGTTTGACGCCATCGGGTACGACTACCCGCCCTGTGTATATGCAGAGTTCTCGGAGCATCCCGAACCCGAGACCGTAGTCTGTCCCGGAGCCACCGTCGAACTGAGTGTCACCGTCGACATTGCCAACCCCAGCTACCAGTGGCGCAGAGCCGGCAACGCGCTCGAGGATGACGGCATGCACATCTTCGGCGCCACCACCCCCACGCTCACGATCGTCGATATCGGCTACACCCACGTCTCCAGCGGCTACAACTGCCTCGTGACCAACCTCAACGGCGGTTGCAGCGAGCCCTCTCGGAACGCCGTCGTGGAGGTGACCGAGGCCGCCTGGATCGTCCAGCAGCCCCCTGACACCTCCACCCCGCGCGGCGAGCAGACGCAGATACACTGCACCGCCGACGGCGAGCCCACGCTCGGGTACCAATGGCGCAAGAATGGCGAGGAACTCTACAACGGCCAAGACGGCATCTACGGCGTAACCTCGCCCAACCTGTTGATTCTCTACACCCAGACCTACCATGCGGGCGTCTACGACGTTGTCATCACCAATGTCTGCGGATCGGTCACCAGTGAGCTCGCCACGCTGACCGTTACACTCGGCGCCGGCCTCGGAGACCTGAACTGCGACGGCGCGATCGACTTCGATGACATCGACCCCTTCGTGACGGCTCTCGGCGGCGAAGGCCCCTACCAATCGGCATACCCCGCATGCCTTTGGCTAAACGCCGACTGCAACGATGATGGAGCGGTAGACTTCGACGACATCGACGCATTCGTGGCCCTGCTCGCCGGCGATTGATCGAAGCACACATTCAGAACCCCACACGGGCTCCCGGCTGCCGT
>CAZUCH010000249.1:0-5333 GCA_964619045.1 uncultured Planctomycetales bacterium
CCGAGCCGATGCCGGCGGCCAGGCGGGCCAGTTCATCTCGCGCGAGGCCCAGCTTCCAGAGGTCGTTGAGCAGTATGAGTGTGGTGGCTGCGTTCGAACTGCCGCCTCCGAGCCCGCCGCCGGCGGGGATGCGTTTGGCCAGGTGGATGCGAGCGCCGTGGTTGATGTCGGCGGCGCGGGCCAACTCGCGGGCCGCCCGGAGTACCAGGTTGGAGCCGTCGGGCGGGAGATCCGCGTTGTCGCATTCAAGCGCATAGCAGCCGTCATCCGCCGGGCCGACCGTGACATCGTCGTGCAAGTCGATCCGCGCCACCAGCGATTCGAGCTCGTGGAAGCCGTCCGGACGCCGGCCCGTGATACGCAACGTCAAGTTGATCTTGGCCGGCGATTGAGCGCTAAGCGTGGTCATGGGCGCAGCTTGGAGCGCAGGTGGGCGGTAGTCAAGAGTAGCGGGCTGCGCACGGCGGCGCGGGTGGGGAGTGTTGAAGCTAGAGCGCTTCGAGTCGTAGTCGCAGGTCGCGTTCGTGGAGTTCGGCGCGGAACTCGTCGAATTCGCCGCCGACCAGGACGCGTTCGAGGTCGAAGACGTCCTTGTTGATGCGGTGGTCGGTGCAGCGGTTCTGGGGGAAGTTGTAGGTGCGGATGCGCTGGCTGCGATCGCCCGAGCCGACCATGCTCTTGCGCTCAGAGGCCAACTGCTCACTCTGCTGGCTCTGGAAGTGCTCGTAGACTCGTGACATCATGAGACGGCGGGCCTTGGCACGGTTCTTGTGCTGGCTCTTCTCGTCGCGCATCGAGACGGTGATGCCGGTCGGAATGTGATCCAGCTTGATGGCGCTGGAGACCTTGTTGACGTTCTGGCCGCCGGGGCCGCCGGCCCGGCTGACGTGTTCGATGACGTCCTTGTCCCAATCGATGTCGACCTCGACCTCCTCGGGCTCGGGCAGGACTGCGACGGTGGCGGCGGAGGTGTGGATGCGCCCCTGGGCCTCGGTCTTGGGGACACGTTGGACACGGTGCCCGCCGGCCTCGAAGCGGTAGTGCAGATACACCTCATCGCCCGTGACGTTGATGATCGCTTCCTTGATCCCGCCCAGCTCGGAAGGCGAGATCGAGAGCGGTTCGATCTTGAAGCCCTTGCGGCCGGCGTACGCGGTGTACATGCCTAGCAGGTCGCCGGCGAACAAGGCGGCCTCGTCTCCGCCGGTGCCGGCGCGGATCTCGATGATTATCGAGCGGATGGCGGATTCGTCGCCAGTCACCAGACGTTCCTGGAGCGTCTCGATTAGCTTCTCACGCCGAGCGGTCAGTTCGGGCAGCTCGGACGTGGCCAATTCGCACAGCTCCTCGTCGGAGCCGTCATCGATCAGCTCGTGGGATTCGTTGATCTGATCGGCGACATTGCGATATGCGCGGTAGGGCCGGGCGATCTTCTCGAGCTGGCCGTGCTCGCGCGCCAGCTTGGTCGCCAAGGCGCCATTAGAGGCCACCTCGGGCTGGTTCATCCGCGCCGCGATCTCGTCCGAGCGGGCAGCCATCTCGGCGACACGCGCTATCCATGTAGGGTCTTGTAGGGCGGGCATGGCGGGATATCCCGATTGCGGGGCGGCGGGGGCCTACAGTCGCGGCCCGGCCGACGGACGGACGGGCCGCATGCAATCCGGCGATCCGAGTTACCGCCCGGCCGCGGCGCCCTTGGCGCTCTTCTGGAAGTACTGGCCGCCGAACTTCTTCTGGAAGCGTTCGACCCGCCCGGCGGCGTCGACGAACTTCTGCTTGCCCGTGTAGAAGGGGTGGCAGGCGCTGCAGATGTCGATCCTGAGTTCCTTGACGGTCGCTCGTGTATCGAAGCTGTTGCCGCAGGCACACGTGACCTTGACATTGTTGTACTTGGGATGAATCTTGGGTTTCATTACGCTGCTTCCGTAGTTCACGCCCGGCGTGGGGCTTCCGAAAATCGTACGAGCCCAGTAGTATCCCAAGAAGCGGCTGATTTCGCAACCGTTTTTCTGCCACTCGCAGGCGGCGGGAAGAACAGAGGAGTATCATGCCCCCCACCAACGATGAGGTGGTTCGGCTCAAAAACGTCGAAAAAACCTACATGCCGGCGGCCGGCGTGCTGGTGCCGGCCTTGCGCGGCGTCTCGTTTTCGCTGCGACGCGGCGAATACGCCGCCATTATGGGACCATCCGGGAGCGGAAAATCCACGCTGCTGAACATCTTAGGCTGCCTCGATCGGCCCACTGCGGGAACCTACTCGCTCGACGGCCAGGACGTCTCGATACTCGACGACGACCAGCTCTCCGACATTCGCGGTCAGCGTATCGGGTTCATCTTCCAGAGCTTCAACCTGATCGTCACCCAGACGATCCTCGAAAACCTCGAAACCCCGCTATTCTACCAGGGGGTGCCGCCGGCGCAGCGACGCGAGTTGGCCCTGCGCATGCTCGACAGGGTCGAGTTGTCCGACCGCGTCAACCATCGGCCCCACGAGTTATCGGGCGGTCAGCAACAGCGCGTCGCCATCGCCCGTTCGCTCGTCAACGATCCGGCGATCCTACTGGCCGACGAGCCGACCGGAAACCTCGATACGGAGACGGGGCGGCGGATTCTCGGGCTGCTTGACGAGCTAAACGCCGAAGGGCTGACGGTGATCATGGTCACGCACGACGCGGACGTAGCCAAGCGCTGCTCACGCGTGATCGAAATCCGCGACGGCTTGGTCGCAACGTAAGTTGGACGAGAGAAAGGGGATGAGTTCAATACCTGGGCGGGGATAGAGTCACTGGTATCACTCCGTCTACTCAGCGGCGGCCGGGGCGGGTGTACACTGCGACCGGACATGCCCGATGAACCAAAACTCCTGGCTAGCTTATTCCGAGCAGCTCGACCTCGAAGACCAGCGTTGCATCGCCGGGGATTACGGGCGGGGAGCCCATTGGTCCGTAGCCGAGGTCGGGTGGGATTATGAGCATTCGTTTTCCGCCGACCTTCATCGTGCCGACGCCTTCGGTCCAGCCGGCGATGACGCGGTTGAGCGGGAAGACTGCCGGCTCGCCGCGATCAACCGAGGAGTCGAACTTGGTGCCGTTGGGCAGCCAGCCGGTGTAGTGTACCTTGACCTGGTCGGTTGACTGGGGTGAATCGCCGTCGCCGGTGGCCATGTCAACGTGCCACAGGCCGCTGGGGGTGGTTTCGCCGGGGGCGGTGTCTATGTCGCGGTTATTCACGAAGTTCAGGGCTTGCTCGTCGACGTTCATTGCGGGTCGGCTCCGATCGGGTGCGGGAAGTAGTCAATCAGACACAGACGAGGAGGATACCCGACCGCGGGGTGGGCGCACAACCCGAATGCGTAATCAAGGAAAAGCGGCCAAAGCCCGGGCTTCAGCCCGCGCGGCGCGGAACCGCGCGGGCTAAAGCCCGCGGCCCTTCAGAATGCGAGCACAACAGCTACGCTAGAAGGGCACGTTGGGCGACGGCAGGTCCATGTCGCGCGACAGGAGCAGCGGCCCGACCTCCTGTTCGACCGCTTCCAGAAGCACGTTTGATTCGATCAGCTCGCGAATCGCCGCGATGTCGCCGTACATCACGCGGTCGTCCTTCATGAAAGGCACCTTCTCGCGGATCAGCTCGCGCGCCACCTGAGTTCCGCGGCCGGCCTTCTTGCCCTTATAGAAGTCCATCGCCTGGGCGGCACACATCATCTCGATCGCCAGAACGTTGCGCACGTTGCGCAGGATTTCGCCGCACTTGCGGACCGCGATCGGCCCCATGCTGACGTGGTCTTCCTGGTCGGCCGAGACGCTGATCGAATCGACGCAGGCCGGATGCGACAGGATCTTGTTCTCTGAAACCAAGGCGGCGGCCGTGTACTGGGCCACCATCAGCCCCGAGTTGAGGCCGTTGCCTTCGATCAGAAAATCGGGCAAGCCGGACAGCACCGGGTTGAGCAGCCGATTGGTGTGCCGCTCGGACAGACTAGCGACTTCGGACATGCCGATGCACAGGAAGTCGGTGACCATCGCCACCGGCTGGCCGTGGAAATTGCCGGCCGCGAAGTACTCGCCCTCATCACCGAAGAACAGCGGATTGTCGCAGGCCGCGTTCATTTCGATGTTGACGACCTTGCGAACGTGTTCGAGCGTGTCGAACGACGGCCCCATGGCTTGCGGCGTGCATCGGACGCTGTAGCCGTCCTGCACCTTGCCGGTCTTGTCGGCCATGATCGGGCTGCCTTCGAACAGCTTGAGCAGGTTGGCGGCGACGCAATTCTGACCGCCGTAAGCCCGTTGGGCATGAATGCGCGGGTCGAAGGCTCGCTCGACGGCGCGCAGGGCATCCAGCGTCATGGCCGAGGCGATCAAGGCGTTCTTGAGAATGCGCTCCGAGTCGTAGACCAGCAGCGCGGCCCCGCCGGTCATCATCTGCGAGCCGTTGATCAGCCCCAGCCCTTCCTTGAAGGTGAGGTCGGTGGGTTTGACGCCGGCTTTCTTCATGGCCTCGGCGCCGCTCATGAACTCACCCTTGAAGAACGCGCGGCCCTCGCCGATCGCCACCTCGGCGAACTGTGACATGGGCGAAAGATCGCCGCTGACGCCCAGCGAGCCCTTCTCGTTGATCGCGGGGATGACGCCCTTGTTGAGCATGTCGATGACCGTGTCGATCAGGCACAGGCGGACGCCGGAGTAACCGCGCATCAGCACATTGGCCCTCAGCAGCATGGCGGCCCGGACCGAATCCTCGGGGAAGAAGTCGCCCACGCCGGCCGAGTGGCTATAGACGATCCGCCGGCTCAGTTCGGCACTCTGCTCGGGCGAGATTCGCACGCGAGCCAGTTCGCCGATGCCGGTCGTCACGCCGTAGATGGCCATGTCCTTGGCGACGCATTGTACGAGGAAGTCCCGTGATCGCTTGGCCTTCTCGCGTGCCGCGTCACCCGAGGCGACGTTGGCCCAGTTACGCGCGACATCAACAACCATCTCAATCGAAAGGGAATTCCCGTCCAATACGACTTCCGCTGCCATCTCTAGTCCTTTCCTGTTTCGACACGCCCCCAACACGCGACCCGCGGCGTCGAACTACGACTACAGGGTTTGGCCGCCTCGCATGGGCGTGTCACGAATTGGGCATTATAGCAAAGTCCCCCCGCCCGTCGAACCAGCCACAGAGCGAGGATTCGAGGATTCGAGGAGCCAAGGATCAGAGCGACGCGCCCGCCGGCCCGCCTGGAATCCTCGAATCCTAGAATCCTATCTTCATCCTCCGCTCAGAATCGCCACGAAGGGGTCGATGTCGTCGAAGTCCACATCGCCGTCACTGTCGCAGTCGGCGTT
>CAZUCH010000250.1:0-5314 GCA_964619045.1 uncultured Planctomycetales bacterium
GGCTGGAGTTCGGACGGGGCGATCATCATTCGCCACTCGCCATCCTCTTTGAAGACCATTATTGCGATGCCGTCCGCGGCGCCTCGTTTGCGCCAGGCTGCTTGTCCCTCCGGCAGCAGGTCAATCTTGCCGGTTACTAGATAGCAGGGCGCCGGTAGCGGCGGCGCATCGATCAGCTCGATGTCGGCGACGCTTAGCCCGCGCAGGGCGTGCAGGACCTTCTCGAAACGCCCTCGGCTCTCGGGATCAGCGGCCCGCGAAACCAACCGACGATACTCGGTGTAGTCGCCCGCCAGACAGGTTTCGAGGAATTGTCGCATGAAGCCGACGATCTCGGGGTACTCATCCGCCAAGCCGGGGGCGAAGCTGTAGCGGGGCTGGTTCTCGGGCAGCTTGACGATCTCATGCTGGGGGCCTCGACCGCTGGTTGGCGTATCAGTGCCACGGTCGCACGCGGGCAGTGCGGCCAAGCATAGGACCACGATCGGGATGACGGAATGTCGCAGTTGCGAGTGGCGCATCTCGGAGGAGCCTCCAGAAGACCGAGCTGCGCGGATGCTACCAGATGCGCCGCCGGCTGGCGAATGGGCCGCCGAAGTGTTCACGCCGGCGTTTGTCCTCAGTCTCGCCGGGCGTTGCGAACGGCTTGTCTGAGCCAGGTGACGGCTTCGGCCGGTGCCTGATCGAGGCCGGCGAAATCGAAGAAGGGGATGCCCAGGCGTGTGGCGGCCAGGACAACACGCCCCAGCGCGCCCGAGTCCTCGAAGAACGGTCGCCACGTCGCGAGCCTGAGGCCTGTTTCGGCGGGGTGTTCCAGTCCGGGTTGCTGGAGCAGCCACTCGCGGGCGTCGGTCGTAGTGGAGTAGGCCGGCAGCTCAACTACCGAGTCGAGCGGGTCGCCGGCGAATTGGCTGGGCGAGACGGCGGCGCCATGCACGAGCTGGTACGCGCACGATTTGTCGGCGCCGGCCAGTTGCCTGAGCCACGCGGCACAGTCGCCGTGGCGTGCCTCGTCGTAGCGCGCCAGTTGGGAATCCAGCTTGGTATCCGGCTCGGGAGCCGACATCAAGCGGTGAATCTCGGTCTGTACGCGCGTCGCCAACTCGTCCACGTCGAGCCCGGCGCGTTGTGCTATCTGCCGGCAAGAGGCGCAGAAGCACTTGTCCAACAGGGCTCGAGCGCGGGGCTGCCAGTCCAGTGGCCGAGCGGCCGCAGTGCCGTCAGCGGGGTAGTCCGGCTGCCAGTTCACCAGTTGGAATCCACGCGGTTCGTAACGCCGTAGATCGTCGAGCGTGGCACGTAGCAGTTCGCGTAGGTCGGGGCTGCACGCGCAGGCACCGGCGGTCGGCACCGGTTGGCCCCAGGCATTGCGCTGGCAGAGATGCGGTTCGTGCTCGACGAGGGCGTGAACGGCGCGCAGGTCAATGCGCAGCACGAGCCGCAGTCCGTGCCGCCGGGTCCGTTCGGCCAGACGGGCCAGTATGTCGGCCGCCCCGAACCAGCGGGCGCGCTGGGGCCGCACGCCGGCGGCCGAGTAGACCTGGGAGGCGGTGGGAAAGTGCCATCCGCCGGCGGTGTGGAATAGTGGCGTTTCGAGCTCCGCATGCGTCCTGAATTGGGTACACGCGCCCGTTATGGCTGGTACGGTCAGGTGGTCGATACCGATCTCGCCGGTGACGCGTTCGAGCAAGGCGCCCTGGTCGTCGGCGTAGTTCCAGAGCGGGTGCAGTATGCCAAAGTCCACGGCCATGATGGTCCAGGTCTCCTGCGGCGGGCATCGATCAAGGACATAACTCTGGCGGGCGTGGACGCCCGCCCCACCCGGCGAGGGTAGCCGATTCCGGCCGCGTCTGCTAGCATCCGGCCAACGGTAGCCATTGGAGCCTGAAGTATGCCAAACGATTCGGATGACTTGCGGCGTTGCTGTCCCGGCGAGGAACGGATCGCCATCTCGGACGCCGTCTGTCTGGGGCGCCGGAGGGCCAACTATCGCAAGTGTCCCGGCTGCCAGTTCAACGACGATGAGCATGGGAAGCCGCCGGTCTATCAAGTCAGTGGTCTGGCCAGTGCTCGGTCACGGCCACGTTCGCTTCTAGAAACGGATAAACGAGACATGATCGCGAAGGTGTTCAAGGCTTACGACGTGCGTGCCACGGTGCCGGACCCGCTCAATGAGGACGTCGCCTGGCGCATCGGCAACGCCACCGCTCAGTTCCTGCGGACCACTCTGACGGGCTACGACCGCAGCGACTCGAATACCAACACACTGATCGTGGGTCGCGACATGCGCAAGCACAGCGAGCGATTGGCGCGGGCTTTCATGGAGGGGGCGGCCGCCGTGGGGACGCCGGTGATTGACATCGGCCTGACCGACACGCCCCAGGTGACGTTTGCGACCAACCACATGCCGTGTTGTGGCGGCGTGCAGACCACGGCCAGCCACAACCCGGCCAACTACAATGGGTTCAAGATTTGCGGCCCCAAGGGCAAGCCGATCGGGGCGGAGTCGGGCCTGAAGGAGATTGAGCGGATCGCCAGCGCCATCGCGCGTCATCAAGTGCTCGAGCCGTTGTCGGCGCGCACCATGGACCTATCGCAGCCCTACCGCGACTATCTGCTCCGCTTCCTGCGCGAGCCGCGTGAGTTGAAGGTTGTTATCGATGCTTCGAACGGGATGGCCGGTCGCTGGTTCCCGATCGTGTTTAGCGAGGTGCCGAATCTGACGATCATCCCGCTGAACTTCGAGCACGAGGGCGATTTTGTACATCCGCCCAACCCGCTGGTAGCGTCCAATCTGGACCAACTGCGCGCCGCGGTACGTGAATACGGGGCGGACTTCGGCGCCTGCTTTGACGGTGACGCCGATCGGTGCGTGTTCGTGGACGCCGATGCCGAGATCATCCGGTGCGACCTGATAACGGCGCTGTTGGGCGGTGAGTACTTGCGTGAGAGCCCGGGCGCGACCGTCGTCTACGACTTACGTTCCAGCCGGATCGTGGCCGAGACCATTCGGCAGGCCGGAGGCATAGCGCGCCGCGAACGCGTAGGGCACGTCTACATGAAGCGCACGCTAGCCGACACCAATGCGGTCTTTGGCGGCGAGCTTAGCGGGCATTTTTACTTCCGCGATTTCTTCTACTGCGACTCTGGGCTGCTGGCCTTCATCGCCGTTGTCAACGTGCTGACGCGCTCGCGCAAGTCGCTGGGCGAGTTGATCGCTCCGCTGAGCATCTACGTCGCCAGTGGCGAGCGCAACTTCGAGAACGATGACAAGGAAGGCACGTTCCAGCGCTTGGCCGAGAAGTACTCCGACGCCGAGATTGATCACCTCGACGGTGTGACGGTGCAATACGACGAGTGGTGGTTCAATGTGCGGGGCTCCAATACCGAGCCGCTGTTGCGGCTAAACATGGAAGCACGCGACGACACACTGCTCGAGCAGAAGCTGGCCGAGTTGACGCCCATGCTCGGCGAAGCGGTGGCGCACTGATGTCACCCGCCACGGTCGCCCGGCGTGAAGACCTTCTGCACATGACCCTCGACAACGGTGTCGAGCTGGCTATCGATGCTCTGCCGCAGCGCAAGACGGTGGCCTTGTGTTTCCGGATGCTGGTCGGAGTGGTCGATGATCCGGCGGAATTGACCGGCGTCGGCATGTTGGTGGAGCAGACTCTCTCCAAGGGTACGCGCAACTACGATGGGCGCGGCCTGGCTGACGCCTTTGATCGACTCGGGGCCCAGTGGGCCTCGGCCAGCGGTCGCCAGTCGATGCTGGTGCGTGTGCTGTGCTTGCCGGAGTTTGTGCCGGAGGTCGTCGATCTGGTAGCCGAGATGATCTGCCGGCCGACTTTTCCGGCCGCCGCCTGCCGCGTCGCCGTTAACCTGGCGCAGCAGGACTTGCGGCACATGGAAGACGAGCCGTTCGAGTTGCTGCGCCGGCTGACACAACGAATCACGTTTGGGCCAGTTCTGGGGCGACATGCCGCCGGCACGCAGGAGTCGTTGGAGCGCATCACGCCGAAGGTGATCCGCTCTCATTGGAAGCGTAACTACCACAGCGGCGGGTTGCAGATTGCGGCGGCCGGCCCGGTCGACGCGCGACGGTTCGGCGAGCACGTTGGGCGATCTTTCGCCGGCCTGGGGTCGGTGGAGCGACGGGGCCGCGCGGATGCCAGCTTCGAGTTCACGCCGACGCGTGAGCATCTGCACAAGGAGCTGGAGCAGCAGTACATTGGCATCACATTGCCGGGACTGCCGCGCGCGGATGATGACTACGCCGCCGAGCAGGTGCTACTGGGCGTGTTGTCGGGCGGCATGAGCGGGCGTTTGTTCACGGAAGTGCGTGAGAAGCAGGGCTTGGTGTACTGGGTGGGCGCCTGGCACGAGCAGCCCCGTGGCTGTGGGATTCTTCATTTGGGGGCGAGCACGACGCCCGACCGTTGCGAGCGCACGCTTAACACTCTGCTGCGGGAGATTCGCCGAGTAGGCAAGGACCTGGCCGCGACGGAGACGGCCCGGGCACGCGACAGCATCATCGCTCATGCCCAAACCGAAGATGATCAGACGCGAGCCCACGCGGCGGCGTTGAGCGACGACCTGTTCCATTTTGGGCGGCCGATCGGCCGCGAGCCCAAGCTGGAGGCGTTGCGGCGCGTGACGGTCGAGCGCGTCAGAGCCTACGCCCGTCGTCTGCCGCTGGATCAACTGTGCGTGGCGACATTGGGACCGATGAAGCTATAGGCCGCTGGCCGGTTATGCGAATGTCTTTGCGTTCGACAGATGGCTCTTGCCGAGGGTCTCTGCGAAGCTGGCGAACAGGTGGGCGGCATCGTGCGGCCCCGGGCTGGCCTCGGGGTGGAACTGGACGGCTGTGAGGCCCAGGTCATGGTGCGCGAACCCCTCGAGCGTTCCGTCGTTCAGGTTGACATGCGTGACGGTGCCGCCGGCGCGCTCCAGCGTTTCGGGCCGCACCGCGAAACCGTGGTTCTGGCTGGTGATCTCGACCCGTCCGGTTTGCTGATTGAGCACAGGCACGTTCACGCCGTGATGCCCGAATCGGAGCTTGTAGGTCTTGGCGTCCAGTGCGAGCGCCAGGAGTTGGTGCCCCAGGCAGATGCCGAAGATCGGCAGATGTCCGAGTAGGGCGCGCAGCGTCTTGATCGTCTTGGTGACGGCGGCCGGATCGCCGGGACCGTTGCTCACCAGCACACCATCGGGCCGCAGTTCGCGGACTGCCTCCGGAGACGCGTCGGCTGGCACCGTTGTCACGCGACATCCGCTCTCGACCAAATGCCGCGGGATGTTGTGCTTGATG
>CAZUCH010000251.1:0-5297 GCA_964619045.1 uncultured Planctomycetales bacterium
GCCGAACTTCCAGCCGACCGGCGGCTTGCTCGCCACATCACGATCGAAGATCCACGCCTGTCCCTCGGCTTTCTCGTCTTCGACGTCCTTCACCCTGCCGTCGGCGTCCAGCTCGACTTCCTTGAACACGCCGCCGGCTAGCAACTCAACTTCCCATTCAATCTCATTGTGATCACCGACACGCAGGCCTCCCAGCGTCTTGGTTTCCAGCACGGTTGTGAAAACAAACACGGCCTCCGCCTCGACCACCGTGCCGCCTTTCACCTCTCGCAGCGCGGCTTCGATGGCCTGCGTCAGCGTGATCTTCGCGGCGTTGATCATCTTGAGAACATGCTCGGATGCCTCTGCGTCATCCTCGACCTCGGCGTCCTTTTCGCGCTCCTGCTTGAGCACTTTGCCGCTCACCGCATCCACGACAATCTTCAACTCGCCGGTGCCGGTCCGGAACCCCAGCTCGAATACGGGCCGGTCGCCCTCCAGTTCGAGCTCGACCTTGATGAGCTTGGCCTCGCCGGCCTCTCTCATCGCGGCCTCGATGGCCTGCCGCGCCGAGATCTTGGCCTTGTCCGCGGCCAGCTTGAGCACCTCCTGATCCAGCACTTCAAACTCGCCCTCGTCGGCCAGTGCGGGAACGGCCAGGATTGTCGCCAGGATGGCCACTGTCATCAGGTGTCTCATGTCCTTCTCCTTGCGCTAGGTGTCTAAAACCATGTCTCGGACCTCGAACCCATCGCGGCGGGCCGGCGCCCCAGAAGATGTCCCTTCGGCGTCATCTTTGCGTGCGATGAGCCGGCTGACCAGCCCCGCGCTCTTGGTTTCTCCGGCATCAGACACGCCCACAGCCATAATGCCCGGCGGCTTCTGGCTGCTTGCAGGACCTGCTGTCCAGATGGTCTGTTCCCTCCTGGTTGATAACAAAGGACTTGCGCCTTTCCCCCTCTGCCCCTGGAACCCGGTTCTTCCACGCCGGTGAGGAAGGGGGACGGGAGGCTGACAGTGGGCGCGAGGTGTTCTCGATCACCAACACGGCGGAACAACCGTGCTTCACGGATGTGGCCGGGGACAGCATGGACTTCGGGGATCGAGAGGGCGAACAGGTTGCAGATGCCGGCGGGGAAGAGGCTGCCCTGAGGTCGGCCTCGAATGGCGAAGCGAGAATGCGCCAGCGGGGTTCCATGCGCGAGAAGGCTATGCGGGGGATGTGGAAGCCAGCGGCGAGAACGCCTACCCGAGCAGCTCCCGCACGAGCTTAAGAAACTGTTCATGCTCCACCGGCTTGTTGATGAAGCCGTCCGGCGGGGGAACTTGGCGACGGGTTGAAATGAACTTCTGAAAATCGTCCGACACCCCGGTGATGATGATGACCGGAATACTCCGGAGCTTGTCGTCCTCTTTCAGCCTCCGGTAGACGCCCACACCGGACTTCCCCGGCATCGTGATGTCCAGCGTGACCAAGTCCGGAGCCGACTGCTCGATCATCGAGATTGCTTCGGCCCCATCCTTAGCGGTCACCGCGGCAAACCCCTGGTCCTCAAGAACAGTCACGAGGTAATCGCGAGCGTCCGGATCATCGTCTACTACCAGAACGGTCTTCTTGTCATTAGCCATGTGGCGTCTCCGTTTCTGTCGGGTCGGGAGCCGACTCAAGTTTCTGCTGCTGCGTACACTTGCGGGGCAATTCAACGATGAATCGGGTTCCGACGCCGGTCTGTGACTCCAACTCGATCTTGCCGCCGTGGGCCTTGGCGATGCGGTCGGCAATGAACAACCCAAGGCCGGTGCCCTCCGTGCCTTTGGAGGAGAAGAACAGACTAAACGCTTTCTCGCGCGTTTCCTGGTCCATCCCGATGCCGTTGTCTTCGACCTCGTACCTGACACAGTCGGCGGACCCCCGCAGACGCACCGTCACGCACGCGGGCTTCTTCCCGTCCAGGCGACATGCATCCAGCGAGTTTTCGATCAGGTTCACGAGCAGCGACCGTACCGCCTGGGCGTCAGCCTCGAAATCACCCGCGTCCGCGTCGAGAGCTCTTACCAACTCGACGTTCTGGTCCCGCGCTTTGGCCGCGGCCAGGTCGCAGACTTCCTCGGCCAGCGTGATCGCCGGCAGCGATTCCCAGTTGGGCACGCGGTCCTTGGCATAATAGAGGATATCGGAAACCATACTCCGTATCCGGCCGACGTTGCGCTGCACGGCGTCCCAGCCTTTGTCGATTCGCGTCTGATCGCTCTTCTTGAAGCCCGTGTCGACCAGGTACATTCCGCCGGCGAGCCCGTTGAGCATGCCCTTGAGTCCGTGCGAGACTGATCCGATCAACAGCCCCAAGGAGGTGAGCCGGCTCTCCAATTCGCGCACGGCCGTGATATCGGCGCTCATTTCCATCACGCCCGTGACCTCGCCCTGACCGTTGCGGATAGGAGCGGCGGTGACCAGCACGTTCTTATGCCGGCCGTCCTGTGTCGTGACGACCTCTTCGCGAGTATGGGGTTGGCCGTCCTCGAGAGTTTCCTGGACCGGGCAGGGGACACAGGGCTCCGCACGGTGCTTGTAAGCCGCATAGCACTTTCGTCCGAGGCAGCTTCCGAAGTCCTCCTGAAACGCGCGGTTGGCCTCGACAATGTGCAGTTCGAGATCCTGTATCGAGATGTAGCAGGGAACCTCGTCGAACAATAGGTGATAGCGCTGTTGGCTGCGGCGCAGTTGGCGTTCGAGGTCCATGATCTCGGTGATGTCGGTGGATATCTCGATGACGGATGTGATTTCGCCGGACTCGTCGCGAACGGGCGTCGCCTCTACCAGGACCGAGACGGCCCGGCCGTCAAGGCATGTGACTTGCTCCTCGCTCCGGTGGCTCTGACCGTCATGGAAGGCCCGCTCGACCGGGCACACTTCACACTTCTCAGAGCGCCGTTTGTAGACCTGGTAGCAGAAGCGATCCTCGATATCCCCGAAGTCCGCGCGGAACCGCTTGTTGGCATCGATGATGCGGAACTCGCGATCCTGGACCGAGAGGTAGCAGGGTATCGCATCGAAATAGAGGTGACGGGCATTCTGCATCGCCAAGCCTGCAAGTTATCCAGCCGCGTGTGCCATTCTATCGTTCTCGTCCACGCACTACTCGCTACCAGCCTCAATCGCTCGGGTCTGGTCCGGCGAGCGTCTACGACGTCTCGTGTGACGTCGCGAGTATCTTGCGCGCGGTCAGCAGCAGCGTCTCCTCGCTGACCGGCTTATCCAAGTAGCCCTCCGGGGCCCGGACCGACCGGTCGTAGATCAGCCTGCGCAGCTCTGGCCGCCCGGTTACAACGCAGACCTTCAAGCTCTCAAGCTCCGGATCATTGCGCAGCGCCTCGAACGCCTCACCGACATCCCGGCCCGGCATCGACAAATCGAGCGTCAGCAGGTCAGGCTTCTCACGGCGGGCGATCGCCAGCGCCTCGTCGGCATTGGCGGCCGACAGCACGACGGCGCCATTATCCTCGAAGACGGCCGACAGGAAGGTAACCTGATCGGGCTCGTCGTCGGCAACCAGGATCTTGCGACCGGCGAGCGGAAGCGCTTTCTTGCGGGCCGGCTCGGGGGCGACTGCTTCCTTGACCGGCAGGGCGACCTTCTCCTCGATCACGAGTGCGTTGGCCACGAGGTTGACCAGCTGCGTCACCTCCATGTCCAGTTTGTAATGGCGAATCAGGTCCGTGAGACCATCAACGCAGTTGTGGCAGGACGTGACGACCACCTCGGCGCCGGTGTCCTCGAGCTGCTTGGCCTTGACACTGCCGGATTTCAAGCGGCGCGTGGTGTATTCCGACATGCTCATGGCCCCGCCGCCGCCGGTGCAGCAGTAGTTCTCGGCACGGTTCGGGTGCATCTCGCGGAAATCGGTCGTTACCAGCCTCAGCAACTCGCGGGGCTCTTCGGTCAGGCCGCAACTCCGCGCGTTGTTGCACGAATCGTGAAACGTCACGGATTTGGTGTTTCGCGTCTTGTCCACCTTGATCCGGCCCTCTTTGATGTACCGGATCATGGTAATGACCGAGCTCTCCATCTCGACCGGCATGTCGAACTTGGCCCAGTTGGGGCCCTCGCAACGGGTGGAACGGTAGCCGTGTCCGCATTCGGAGATAACCACCTTCTTCGCGCGAAGCTCGATCGCCTTTTCGAACAAGCGGCGGGCCACCGCACCGCCCAGGTCGTCATCGCCCGAAAACAATCCGAAGTTCGTCATGTCCCAGCCCTCGCTGGGCATCATCCATTTCTCGCCGGCAAAGTGGAATATCTTGGCCGCGTCGGAGATGCTGCGCGGGTCATACTTCGCTTCACGCGGATTGATCGTGTACATGACGTCGCAATCCGCCTTGTCGATCGGGATGCCGGCGGTAGGATCGTCCAACTCATCCTGCAGTTCCTCGCCCATCCATTCGAGGGTCTCGACATAGTCCTCTTTGAGCACCCCCATCTGGTTGCCGATCTCCCACTGATCCTTGCTGACCACCGCCACGCCCTCGGGCATGACCCCCACGGATACCAGTAGGCCGCGGGCCATCCGGTTGAACGTGGCCAGGTCGACGCCCATCGGGCAGTTCAGCGTGCATCGCCGACAGTTCGTACACTTGCCGAACACGGTGTCCTTCAGATCCTCGAGCTCCTCGTCGGTATAGAGGCTGCCGGCCTTGACCCACCAGGGGAAGACGCGCCCGGTCCAATCGTGATGGCGTTTGAACAGCTTGCGGATCTTGTCGGCCTTGTAAGCCGGCGCGTAGGTGGGGTCGTCCGGGTTCGCCAGGACGTAGTGGCAGGACTCGGTGCAGTTGCCGCAATGGACGCACGCCACCAGGGAGCCGGCGACCTGCCGGTTCAGCTTCTTGCCGAAGCGCTCGAGAACCTTCTGGGCCTTGTGGGATCTGGTCTTCTTCTCACTCATCAAAACTTCTCTTTCAGTCGTTGGGCGGTTGTGAATCTAGCTGCGTTGAATCGGATACACGCCGCGGCGCCCCATCGATTTGCCGAGGTAGTAGCGCGTGAATGGGTAATAGAGGTAGTGCGATATCTTGCTGAACGGCACGTAGACCAGGAAGAACGCGGTCAGGAGGAAGAAGCTCAGCAGTCGCCACTCACCGCCATCGGCCTGATTGGGGGCCGCCAGCACCGCCGAGAAGAACCAGACCGTCAGCAGCACCAGCGAAAAGTAATCGTCCGGCGAACTGATCGCTCGCATATGGGCGCCACCGATACGTCGGATGATCCGCATGATTCCAACGAAGCCGGCGGCCCCGATTATGACCTGCAGGGCCAGCAC
>CAZUCH010000252.1:0-5297 GCA_964619045.1 uncultured Planctomycetales bacterium
TCGCCGCCAAGCACACTAACATCGCCAACCATCCCATTCGTCTTGCTGCCATGATCCACACTCCGAAAAAGGGTACAGGAAATCGACCAATCCCAGACACACTCGGCGCCGAGCACGTGCCCGGGCCGAACGACACGACAATTGCACAGAATAGCTGACCGCATCCCGCGCAACTTATCCCTTGCCAAACCCGGCGAATCGCTCTCCCGGCCTATGCAAAGCACGGGCGAGCGCACATACCCTTGCCCCCGCGCAGCAGGGGTCTAGTTTGGCACACTCAATTGATCACAATACCGTGTACGCGAGCGGGAATCAACAGTCTATATTATCGGCAGATGCACCGCAGAGCGCTAACACCCGCTCGGCAGTCCCGAAACCCGCCACGGTTCGTATCGGCTACCGGCGCAACGGACTTCTGAGGACGCCTGAGGGCTGATGTGCCGGGCTATTATCGGTCTTGCGGGAAGCCTACTCCTCGGACGCTGGGATGCCGCCATGCTCGAGTAGCGCGTCCACAACCCGACGCTTGTCCGCACCCAGCATGTGAACCAGTTCGAGCTTGTCAGCGATGAGACGCCGCGTGGTGGCCGTGCAAGCCTTGTTGGCAATCAGCGCGGTGAGGGCATTGGCCTTGTCGGTGCTAAAGCCGGCGAAACAGATGGCGTTGACGACGTAGGTTTGCTCGTGCTGCGTCAGATGCTCGTTCTCCGCGACCCGCTGCAGCACAACCAGGCGGTCGTTGAAGTGGCTGATGGTCAACGCCGCCTTGATGGTCGTACATTGCCGACCGCACTCACCCATGGGGTGTGAGGCACAGCCCGTGCTCAGCACCAGGCCGGCGGCGGCAAGCAGCGACGTCGCCAACATCGTGGTGCGGGTGCTTGAAGATCGCATTGTCATTCCTCGCCGGCTCCAGGAAGCCCCGATCAGCGGGGAATGTAGACGCTGACGGCCCCGGATTCAATCAAAGTTCCCGCAACCCGGCCCTGGACGTGGGCGAGCGACCGTGTTAATGATAATGAGTTGTTATTGCCATGTACGGAGGACGTGACCGATGCCTCAGCGCAATACCCGACAACGCAGAGCGATTCGCATGGTCTTCGAGGGAACCGATCGGCCTTTGAGCACCCAGGAGGTGCTGACAGCCGCCCAGGAGTGCGAGCAGGGTCTGGGCATCGCGACCGTGTATCGAACGGTGAACCTGTTGCTGCGCGAGCATTGGCTCACGACGGTGAAGCTCCCGGGAGAGTCACCCCGTTATGAACGGGCCGGCAAACCGCACCACCACCACTTCCATTGCATCGATTGTGGGCGAGTCTTCGAGGTGCCCGGCAGCGACGAACTCCTGGATTCGCTGGTGCCGCCAGGCTTTGCTCTCGTGGATCACGACTTGGTTCTCCGTGGGCGCTGTGCCGAGTGCGCAGGTAGTACGGCTGCGGCTGATTAGACCGGGGTTGGGGGGCATCATGTGGGGGCAATCCGGTATTTCGGCCCCGTAAATCCCGCGGAGCCCGTTGGTTAGCGGTTTTGGCTTGACATTTCGGTATTACCACGTAATACATGGGGGCGCGGAGCGAGAGTCTCGCGTGCGAGTTGTTAGGAGTTTGGCGGTGTCGACTTCCAGTAACAAGGAAAGCGTTGTCACGTTCAAGGTGGATGCGTCGTTGCTGGCGACGCTCCGCAGTGTGCCGAACCGGTCCGAGTTCATCCGGTCCGCGATCCTGGCGGCGCTGGAACACTACTGCCCGGTGTGCAGCGGGACCGGGGTGCTGACACCCAACCAACGGACGCACTGGGATGCGTTCGCGAAAGCGCACTCCCTGTGCAAGTGTGACGACTGCAACGAGGTTCATTTGGTTTGCGAGCGGGATGAGACGGGGCAAAACTATGTCGTCGAGTAAGCGCGCCTGGACGCGCCGCACGGCGGCTGTCACGTTCGTGGCGGCGCTGCTGAGCGCCGCGCCGGCGGAACAAACGGCCCCCAACGATGCCATCAAGGTGGCCGTCGGCATCCTGCCGCAAGCGTATTTTGTCGAGCGCGTGGGCGGGACGCGGGTCAACGTGCTCGTTCTGGTCGACTCGGGCCAGACGCCGCACGTTTTCGAGCCGAGTGTCAAGCAGATGGCGGCGTTGTCCAAAACGCGTGTCTACTTCAGCATCGGCGTCGAGTTTGAGCAGGCTGTATTGCCGCGTATCAAAGCCGCGTTTGAGAATATCGAGGTCGTTGATACGACCGTGGGTGTGCCGCTCCGGAAGCTGGCCGGCGCACTCTGTGGAGACCACGGGCACAGCCACGACCACGATGCGGCGGCGGTCGGTCGACATGACCCACACATCTGGCTCAATCCGCGGCTGGTCAAGATTCAGGCCCAGACCATTTGTGATGCACTCGTCAGGCTTGACCCACGGCACGCTGACGAATACCGCTCCAACCTGGCCGCGTTTCACAAAGACCTGGACCGTGTTCACCAGCGGCTGGCGGAAGCTCTGGCTCCGCTGAAGGGGCGGGATCTTCTCGTGTTCCATCCGGCGTTCGGGTACTTCACGGACGAATTCGGCTTGCGACAAGTGGCGGTCGAAATCGAGGGCAAGCAGCCCACGGCGCGCCAACTGGCCCAGCTTATCAAGCGGGCCAAGGCGTCGGGAGCACAGGTCATATTCGTCGAGCCGCAGTTTTCCACGCAGTCGGCCGAGGCCGTTGCGCGGTCGATTGACGGCGTGGTCGTGCCGCTGGACCCGCTGGCCCGCGACTACCTGGCGAACCTGGAGCGGATCGCCGCGCGAATCAAGGAGGGCCTGGGGACGCAGCCGGAGCCCACCCATGAGCGCTGACCCGGCGATCGAGATATCAGGTCTGTCGTTCGGCTTTGATTCGTTGCTGGTGTTGGAAAAAGTCGATCTGACGATTCCCAAGGGTGACTTCGTGAGCATGGTGGGGCCCAACGGAGGCGGCAAGACAACACTGTTGCGGCTGATACTGGGCTTGCTGCGGCCCGAGCGGGGCACGGTGCGAGTGTTCGGCAAGCCGCCGGCCGAGGCGCGCCGGCTGATTGGCTATATGCCGCAGTATGCACATTTGGATCCGCGCTTCCCCGTTCGCGTTCTGGATGTCGCGCTGATGGGCTGTCTCGGCCGGCACCTAGGTCCGTTCAGCCGCGCCGATCGAGCACGAGCCCGCGAGGCGCTCGGCGAGGTCGGGCTGGCCGACTACGCCAAGCGATCTTTCTCGGCGCTGTCGGGCGGTCAGCGACAGCGGGTGTTAATCGCTCGGGCGCTGGCCTGTGAGCCGCGCCTACTGTTGCTCGACGAGCCCACCGCCAACCTCGATCCACTCGTGCAGGATGACATGAATGTGCTGTTGAGCAAGCTGAGCGAGCGTTTGACGATCCTCCTGGTGTCGCACGATGTGGGATTCGTGGCTGGATACGTGCGGTCGGTCGTGTGCGTGAATCGCAGCGTGGTTCTGCACGCGGCGGCGGATGTGACCGGCGATTCGATCCGCGAGCTGTACGGGCACGATGTGCAACTCGTGCATCACGGCCACTCGCATAAGCACTGAGGTACCCAGACGTGGAGTTCATCGAGGCGCTACGCGAACACCAGTTCCTGCAAGTGGCCATGGTGGCCGGGCTGCTGGCCAGCGTGTCCTGCGGCGTGATCGGCACCTACGTCGTCGTTCGTCGAATCAGCTTCATGGCCGGTGGTATCGCGCATTGCGTGCTGGGCGGAATGGGAGCGGCTCGCTATCTGTCGGTCGTTCACGGATGGGAGTTCCTGCATCCGCTGCACGGGGCGATCGCGGCGGCACTGGCGGCGGCGATCATCATCGGCATCGTCAGCCTGCGTAGCCAGCAACGCGAGGACACGCTGATCGGCGCGCTGTGGGCCATCGGTATGGCGACCGGTGTGCTTTTCATCGCTCGCACCCCCGGCTACCAGGAAGAGCTGATGAGCTACCTCTTCGGGAACATCCTCATGGTGACCACGGACCATTTGTGGCTGCTGGCCGGGCTGGACATACTGGTCGTGGGACTCGGGCTGCTGCTCTACAACCAATTCCAGGCCGTGTGCTTCGACGAGGAATTTGCCCGGCTACGCGGGCTCAACGTCGAGTTCTACTATGTACTCCTGCTGTGCCTGACAGCGCTGACGGTCGTGCTGCTGGTCTCGGTGGTGGGCATCGTGATGGTCATCGCGCTGCTAACGCTGCCGGTGGCCATTGCCGGGCGATTCTGCCAAACGCTGTGGCAGATGATGCTGATCTCGGCCTTGCTGAGCGCGGCCTTCACCAGTTGCGGACTGGCGCTCAGTTACACGCCGGACTTGCCCTCCGGGGCCACGACGATCCTGTTGGCGGGGGCCGTGTATGTCGTGGTCATGGTGGGCGCGGGCTTGCGCGCCCGCCTGAGGACGCGCGGCGTTCAAGGGGCGTGAGAACTCCGGGTCTCATGGACAGTGCATCTCGGTCGGGTACGCAAACGGCGGGCTGGCCCGATGCGCGGAGTCAGTCGCCGTGCTCCACACCCATATCTCGGTGGTCGCTGCACGATTGAAAACCGTGCGTTTGGCCTGCTCAAGTGTCGCGCCGTCCCAGGATGTTTCCCAATCGGCGCGCGCGGGAAGGAACTTCAGGTGTCGCAACTCGGGGTAGGCGTATCCCATGGCGCCATCGAGATCCCATGTATAAGCGAACGTGTTGACGCCGTTGTGCTTGTGAGGCCCAATGAGCAGCACGACCGCATCGGGTCGGGCTAGGGCGAACTCATCGGTGGGGGCTTGGTCGATGATCCGCTGTTCGATCAGCCAGGCTCCGTGCCAGTCTTGCAGGCGGTATTGCGTCGCAACGCCCAGCAGGGCAACCAGCGTCACGGAGATCGCGGTATAGGCCCATCGCGAACTGTGCATCCGCGGTGGAATACAACCGCCCGCCAACGCCCAGGCGGTTGCCAGCCACAGGCTCAGCGCGATCGTCGTGCGGCCGGCTAGTCCGACGCCGGTGATTTTGTAGTTGGCTAGCGCGAGCAGCACGCACCCCAGCAGCAACCCGGCCACGCAAGCCGCCAGCGCGCCGGCGCAGCGCCACGCCGATGCGCGTCGCCGTCGGTGGACGATTTGCCAGATGAGTATGCAGCCGGCCAGGCAGAAACCGGCCAGAAACAGAAGCTCGACAACGGGTGAGACCTCGGGCGCACTCAGTCTGACCAGCCACCGTAGATCTTTCAGACTCTCCAGAACCACACGGGGCCATTCCGGATTGAACGACTTCGACGGCGCCACGCTAGTGAAGAGCGGCACCG
>CAZUCH010000253.1:0-5288 GCA_964619045.1 uncultured Planctomycetales bacterium
GCTGGCCGTCGGGCAGCAAGGCCCCGCCCGCCTGGCAGCCATCCGCGAGGCAGCCGCCACCGCCATGGCAGGCCCGTAGGTTACGACGCGGGCCAACCACGCCTCGGCGTCGGCCAAGTACGGAACACTTGGCATGTTTTTTCGGTCCTGGGGGGACAAAGCCGGCCGCCGGTGTTTGCCATACCGATAACGACGGCCCCAATGCAACCGCATACCCCATCAACTCACATTCGACCGCTTGGGGCCGCCCACTGGTTGTTTTGCGGCGCGCACCCTTCGTAAGATCGAACGTTAGGAGCACGAGCCCGGTCAGGAGGCGGCGTACACACTCCTCCCGACGGCGGTTCTGCTTCCCTCGCCGTGACACTGCCGGCTAGGACCGGCGAAAGGAAGGGAAGAACTGTGCACCGATTCCGCGCCCTTACCACCTGTGCATTCGCGTTGTTGAGCTCCTCGGCGGTCTTGGCCTCCTCGGTACACGCCATCGTCGCGACCGAAGGACCGTATGCCGTCTACTCGGGCGCCACCGACGCCACCGACATGAAGTTCATCGGCGCCGGACCAGGGCTCGCCAAGGCCGGCCCCATGGCTGAAGCGGACGCCCACTCCTTCGAGATCGAAGACGAGCGCTACATATACATCGCCACCTGGGGCAACCCCAAAGACGCTCGCGGCGTACTGGCGAACATCATCTTCAACGGCGTCGAAGTACTCAGCGGTGACCCCGCCTGGGAGGTCTACCCCACGCCTCTGGATATGTCCGGCGAGACTCTCCCGCCGACGCTGAGCGACGTCTCGCAGCAGATTCGCAGCGCCAACCGCCGCCGGTCCTGGAAGCCCACCGGGATCTTCTCGGGCAACGGCGAAGGCTCCGACGGCGAGATCGCTGACATCAGCCCCGCCGCCGCATGGATGTGGCTGCCGCTCGAAGGCGACCTGCCGGTCGCCGCTGATACGACCGACACGGCTCCGGCCGGCGTCTGCATGATCTTCCGAATCGCCCCCACCGAACTGTGGCCCGAAATCCAGTTGTGGCACGGCCGAAACGCCGGCACCGGCCCCACCGCCGGCGCCAGCATCTACAGCATCCGCCCGCAGACCATCGGTGGCGGCGGCGGTAGCGGCGGCGGTAGCGGCGGTGGCCTTACCAGCAGCGGATCCGGAAGCGTCAATGGACCGGGCTATCCGTTCCCGAACTTCGATCCGCCCAACTCGTCGTCGAACCCGCCGGTCTCACCGCCGCCCGACGACCCCACGAAGCCGATCATCCCGACCCCGCGGATCCCCGAACCGACCTCGGCCCTGCTGCTCCTGGCCGCGCTCGCCGGGATAAGGCGACGACGATAGTTGTGAGTGAGGAGTGCCGGAGGGCGTCGGCGGCGCTAGCCTAGTGCCAGCGCCGCCGCGCCAACCGTGCCCGCGTCAGTCCCCAACGTCGCCAGTGCCAGCTGTGGAGCGTCGGGCGCGATATCCCAGCTTAGCTTCTCAAAGTGTGCCCGTACCGGCCCCAGCAACCGCTCTCCCGCATTAGTCAAACCGCCCGCGAAAACCACCAACTCCGGATTGAGCAGGTGCCGCAGGTTCACGACGCTCAGTGCCAGGTAGTAGCAGGCCTCATCCCAAACGCGCCCCGCCAGAGTGTCACCGGCGTCCAGCCCCGCCAACACGTCCCGGGCGTCGAACGGCTCGCCCGACTCGACCTTGCCCCGCAGGCTTGAAGGCTCTCCGGCGCGCACCGCCTCGGTCAGACGCTCGGCGACCGCACCCGCCGACGAATAGCGCTCCAAACACCCCCGCTGCCCACACGGACAGGCCCGTCCATCCGGCACGATCACCATATGGCCAATCTCGCCGGCCGCGTCGAACGCACCGCGCCACAAGCGACCGTCCAGCACCACCCCCCCACCGATCCCAGTCCCCAGCGTGAGCATCACCATGTCGCGCACGCCACGACCGGCACCCGCTGTGTACTCGCCGAATGCCGCCGCATTGGCGTCGTTCTCCAGGACGACGCGCAACCCCGTCAACTCCGCGAACCGCTCGCGGATGGGCACGTTCACCCATCCCGGCAGATTCGGGGCGTTGTAGATCAGACCCTTCGAATGTGACAACGGCCCCGGCGAACCCACACCCACGCCGACCACGGTGCTCCTGTCCAATCCGGCCCGCTCCAGCAGACCCGCCACCAGGCCCGCCATCCGCCCCAGGACATGTTCCACACCACCGTCTGCCTCAGTGGCGATCGAGTCCTTGATGATCAGGCTTCCGTGCTCATCGCGCACGCCGCCTTTGATATTCGTGCCTCCCAGGTCGATTCCGACCGCATACTGACCGCTCATCTGCGCTCCTGTCTCGACATGCATCACCGAACACTGAGGGGCACGTAGCGGCCGACCTCGGAGGTCGAGGTTGAGGATTAAACCAGGGTGGGGCGGGCGTCCCGCCCGCCGTCGGCCATGACGACTCAATAGACGCGGGCGAGACGCCCGCGCCACCCTTTGCCTTGAATTAGTTCTCAACCTCGTCGAACGCTACTGCCCCGTCAAGTGTACCTGTCCGTCGATCACGCAACCCAGTATACCGATCTTCAGCAAGTTCTTCGGGCTGGCCCGCAGGGGATCCTCGGCCCAGATCGTCATGTCGGCCGGCCCGCCCACGGCCAACGTGCCGGCGGGCAGACTGGCCCCAGACGCCTCCGCCGCCCCGCGCGTGAAGGCGTGCAGCACCTCCGCCGCGGTCAGGCGTTGGTCGGCGAACCAGCCCCCGTCGGGTCGCCCCTTGTCATCCGTTCGCATGGTCGCCGCGAACAGGCTGCGCCGCGGGTCGATCGACTCGATGGGCACATCCGACCCACACGCCAGCGTGACGCCCGCCCCAAGCATACGCCGAAAAGCGTACGCATGCCGCCGCGCCCGCGGCCAATGCCGATCGGCGGTCGCGATGTCACCGAGCAGGTGGCAGGGCTGCACCGACGCCACAATCCCGGCCCGCGCCATTCGACGAACGTCCGCCGGCCGCGCGCACTGCACGTGTTCGATGCGCTGCGGGACGGCCGGGCGGCCCACACGCCGCGCCGCTCTGATCGCCATTACGGCATCATGTACCGCCCGATCGCCGATGGCGTGAATCCACGACGCGAACCCGTGCCGCGCCGCCCTGGCAACATTGGCCGCTAGTTCCTCCCCAGCGACGATCGGCAGCCCGCGGTACTGCCCGCGTCCTGGATACGGGTCGAACATGTACGCGGTCTGCGAGCCGAGCGCCCCGTCGGCGAACATCTTGATCCCGCCGATCCGCAGCCACTCGTCGCCGAAGCCGCTCGACAGTCCCAGTCGCCACGCCTGTTCCATGTCGGCTAACTGGATAGCGTGTACGACCCGCAGCCCCAACTTCCCGTCAACCTGATGCCGCCGCAGGTGCCCCAGAGACGCCCCGTCGTCCATCGAATGCACGCCCGTGATGCCGTTCTTCCACGCCACCCGGTACGCCGCCCGCAGCGCCCGATCGATTACCCGCCTCGCTTCGTCGTCATTGCGCCGCCCCAACTCCCGCAGCGGATCGGGCAGCAACTCGACCGCCATCTCCTCCAGCACGCCCGTCGGTCGCCCCCGCCCGTCGCGTACAATCCGCCCGCCACGTGGATCGATGGTCCGCGCCGTGATCCCCACGCGTCGCAGCGCCGCCGTGTTCAGCCACGCCGTATGCCAATCGCGGCTATACACAATCGCCGGCCGCTCGGGCACCGCACGGTCCAGATCACGGGCCGTCGGCGGCGCCTCCCAGCGGTTGCAGTCAAAGCCCGCACCCAGCACCCAGTCTCCGACGCGGCGTTTCTCCGAACCCTTGGCCAGACTGGCCAGAGCGGCCGCCAGCGTGCCGGCCTTCGAAACGTCGGTGACCAGCGCGCGCATCAGCGCCCAGTAGAACAGATGAGTATGACAATCCACCAGCCCCGGCGTGACGACGGCGTCGCGCGGCTCCAGAACACGCGTACGCCGCCCCCGCAGCCTCAGGACCGCCCGCCGCCCCCCCAGCCGCACTATGCGCCCCCCTGCGACCGCCATGCACGAGGCGTGCGCGCGCTCCGGTCCCCACGTATGGCAGCGCTTGGCAAGAACGATCAGATCAGCGGCCTCGGCGGACATGCTCTCGGTTCCTATGGTCCCGGATTCTCGGTAGCAAACTGGGAGGTTATCAGGAGCTTCCCCGCTCGTCCCGCTCCGTCAGCGCAAAAAAGAAGAAACGGAACAGACTACGACGACCGGGGTGTTCGGGCCGAAGGGAGGGGGGAGGCCATCGCGTAGGTTGTCTGCTCCGTTACTTCTCCAGATTATATCAGCAAACGGCGTGCCAGCAACAAAAACTTGCCTGAGCGATAAACCTACGCGATATCACCCCCCGCCGCCCCCCCAATCTTGAGTCAAATGCCACACCTAGCGGGAAATCCCGCGCCACCCAAGGCCATTGAAGTCAGCGTGCCAACGCACGGCTCAGTAGCTCGGCGTCCGCTCATTGCGGCTCCCGGCGCGCGCGCTCTTGATTCCGGCCCGCAACATACGTAAGCTTGTGGCACGCTAGGTCAAACGACCGCGCCGACGTGGCTCAATGGCAGAGCACGGCTTTCGTAAAGCCGAGGTTGTGGGTTCGACTCCCACCGTCGGCTTCCCCCCTTTCTTCGTAGCGTCACTCCTGCCGCTGCGCACGCACAGTCACGTCCGATAACGCGCACCTGAGCTTGTGTGGGAGTCCAACCGGCATGTGGGTAAGAAACACGATCGCCCTGATTGTCGATGGCACAGTCGAGCACCAAGATGCCGTTGCTAGTCTGCAAGTTCTCCGCTAGCACGACCTCGCGGCGCGAATCGGCGCGTTGCGCGCCACGTCGCGGGATTCTTGGTGATGGTCGCCGGGCGGGGGTGCGGATGGTGCGTCAAGGCGGGCTCTACGGCAAATGTACTTATCCCCTGTTCCTCTCTTCTTTAGGCAGTTCGACGTGCTCGAACTTGAAGGGGACTTCGATGGTCTCTGGGACGCGCCTCACCAGCAGTTTGAGCCGGACGTCGTCGGGGAGCGGATTGGCCGTCCGGATGGTGCAGGTGGTCTTTCCGCCGGCCGAGATACGTGTGAGCATGCGGCTGACCTTCTTGCCCTCGGCATCAATCAGTTCCGCCTCCAGCAGCCGATCTTCGGGGCCAGTGAACTCCCACGTCAGGCTCTTCTCCGTCAGCCCTGTGATCAGCATTTTGAGTCCAGCGGCATTGAGGCAGGCAATGTCAAGCGGTTGAGCC
>CAZUCH010000254.1:0-5283 GCA_964619045.1 uncultured Planctomycetales bacterium
GGGAAATATTTTTATCTAAACATTAGGATATTCAAAACTTATCCTTACATTTGGATAAACAAACACGAAAAACCATGATAAAATCAATTAACATTTCAAAAGCAAGTAGAATTACTCGGTATGTAATTCCTAATCTATACCAATTAGACGAGAACGGTAAAAAATTATACGCTTCTGTTCAAGCAAAAAAACATGGCAAAAAATTTATAGTGTCAAAATTTAATAACCACGCATACTGGGGCGATGGTGAGTCCGTGGTTGGAGAATATGCTTTAGGTTGCTCAATTCTAAAAAAGGGTAGAGTAGAGATGTTTGAACTTAAAAGAATTTAAAATGGAAATAGTTTTTTGGCTAAAAGCAAATAAAGACCGCCTATCCTTCCGAGCAATCGAAAAGGAATTGGGAATACCCGATACTACACTAAACAAGGCAGTAAGCGGAAGGCAAGAACTACCTAAGAAGTGGGTAGAGACGCTAACTGCTTTGCAAAAGCAGATGTGCGGTGGGAAAAAATAAATTACACACAACACCTCGCTAAGAACCTGCGAAGTAGGTCTTGGCGGTAGTTATGAACTAAACTAAAACAATATGGAAGAAAAAGTAATCAGAGCCATAAACTTTGGTCTAGGGGTGCTTTGTATAGTGTTCCTAACCACAATTACTTTAGGTTTATTCTACCTAAGATATTTTTATTTAACCTTTTAATCTCAACATGGAATTGATATATTGCAATCAGACAGGAAGTATTAGGCAGATGCCAGGAAGTCACCTAATAGCTTACAGTACACATGGTAAGTGGGTGTGTGATCCTCACGAACTGGCGGATAGGTTTATATCCTCAGTGGTATTTGAAGCTATCATGTGTAATAAAAAGATAACTGCCCTAGATGACATGGACAGGGCAAATCAAATAATCGAAAAAGTAAATCAATTAACTAATCTAAATACACTAAATCATGAAGAGTAAGCAAACAAGTGAGATAATCTCAAACAAGGAAATAGTAAAAGGTATCTACGAGATACAGACTAAGGTAACTAAGGGTGGTAAGTACATTAAATGCAAAGAACTTTATACCAAGAAGAAGATAAAGGGAGAGTACTTCTACATTCAACTTGGAGTGAAAGTGTAATGAATCTACAAACCAAAACACTAGCAGTAATCAATTCATGCAAGAACGCAGAACAACTCAAGGGTGCAGTAAGATATGCAAGGTTAGCGAGACTAGAGAGCAACATGAATGTCAAGATAGCAATACTCTCGCAGTCACATGCATTGGGCTTATGCATACCCTTAATAGATTAAACAATTCAATTGAGAAACTAAACAAACTAAACAAATGAGCAAGAAGAAATTAATGGACTACAAAATGACAACAGCTATGGAAGCAGTGTGTCGGGTAGCAGGCGTTACTCAGGATGAGATTATTAGCAAAAGCAGGGTTAGACACCTTACGGAGGCTAGGAGAGCCTATGTCAATATCCTAATTAAAGATGGTAACTATACCTACATGAAGATTGGAGATAGCATAAACAGGCATCATGCAACGGTATTGCACAATAAAGATAATCACTCCTTTCTGTACGAAATAGACAAAGACTATAAGTTGCTGTATGACAACTGTTTCAATAGATACAAGGGGGAGGCAGAGGAGCTTGAAGAGGTTGTTGATTCTGTTTCTCGTAACAAGGAACTTAGGGTAAAGGTTTCAGAGTTAAATGAGGAAATCAAGAGGCTTAAAAAGGAACATGTGGATACGGTTAAGAGATTGGAGAATAAAAACAAAGACCTTGACTACACAATTCTCAAGTTAGAGAGGCAGCACAAAATGGACTATTACTCAATAAGATAACATGAAATACGTAGCATACTACAGGGTAAGCACAAAGAAGCAGGGAGATTCAGGTTTGGGTCTTTCTGCTCAACGTGCAATCATTAAACACTTTTACCCTGAGATTCACGCTGAGTATCAGGAGGTAGCTTCTGGAGGTAATTACAATAGACCTATACTTAACGAGGCTATGGAGTACTGCATGAAGGGTAAGCACACCCTTGTTGTGGCTAAAGTGGATAGGCTTTCTAGGACTACTGAGGATGCCTTAGACATATACTCTAGGCTCAACAAGAGACTGGAGACCTGTGACATACCATCTCTGGACAAGTTCACACTGACCCTGTTCATGGCTCTAGCGGATCGGGAGAAGGAATTAGTTTCCATTAGGACTACTGGAGCAATGACAGTGATAAAGGAGGACATCCAGAACAATGGATTCTATGTAACAAGGGAAGGAAAGTCTATAAAAAAATTAGGTAATCCTGACAACCTTAACGACACACACAGGCTGAAAGGTAGTATGACTGTATCCCGTAACTCTAAGGCAAACAAGAACAACAGGATGGCTAAACCATTCTCTGAGGAACTTAGGAACAACGGAAATACATTCAGGTCTATTGCTAGGAAGTTGAATGATGCAGGGTATGAAAGCCCTAATGGGGGTGTGTGGTATCCTTCAGGCATACAAAGACTACTAAGATGAGAAAGAGAACTAAAAGACAACGCATACGAATAGGTATGGAAATACCTGAGATACAGAGGTTTGGTCAAAAAGTCGTGGGTATGATATGTGATTCCACAGGGCTAACATCAGAAGAACTAGCATTTCACTGCGGAGTATCTTCCAGTACTGTAGGAAGATGGAGAAAAAACCCTAAGACAATGACAATCAATCACATGATATCATTTGTAGATGTAGTGAACAAGGTACAACCAAGACTAAAAATAAGATACGATGATGTGTTTCAATCAATAATACTAGCAGAATGAAAGGACAATACTCGCCAGATAAGACTGGCATATACAACGAAACGGTACTGATAGACAAGTCAAGGACAAGGTACGGAGTCAGGCTCAAAACAAATGTCTGGATAAACGACAAAGGCTACTTGGATGGTGAGGTTACAGGCTACACCATTACAAACCTTGGATCTAAGAATGTCAAGGAGGTTGAACCTGAACTTATCATAGGTAAGATAAGGGATGGCAAACTCACTATTGCAAATGATGAAACAGAAAAATATGAAATCTACAGACAAGGAACAGGGATGGATAAGCATGCACAGGAAGATAGCAAGCCACTGGCTATGGGATGAGAAACCATTTGATAGAGGTAGGGCTTGGATAGACTTGCTGCTACATATAAACCACACCAGTAATAAGTTTATGTTTGATGGTTCATTCATTGAACTTAATGCAGGTCAGAAGATTACATCTATACGAAAGATGTCTGATCGTTGGGGGTGGTCAAGGAGTAAGGTAAGTAGGTTTTTAAGTAACTTAGAAAAGGATGGCATGTTAACCGTAAACAGCGACACCAAAAAGACACTACTAACCGTTGTAAACTGGGCAACCTATCAAAACGTAGTGCCACCAAAGAGCCGCAGAAAAGCCACAGACGAGCCACAGGCGAACACAAACAATAATGTTAATAATGATAATAATGAAAACAATAATAGCCCAGAGGGCAAATTATTATCTTGGTTGAGGTCTGATGCTCCTAGAGTTATGAAGATGACTAAGCCTATTACATTGGCTCAAGCAAAAAGAATACTTGATAACTATGACAAGAAGGTGATTGCGGATACCTTTACAGGCATGGAGAACTTCAAGCCTTTAGTTGGCAAGTACATGGATGCTAACATGACATTCAAGAAGTGGGCATCTAATGCTATTGAGCGTAACGCTGAGAAGAATCCATCCAAGAAGGGAGGAACATTTACAAAACCAAAGACGATATGACAAACATACCATTTGCTCCAGAGGCTGAGAGTTCAGTCATTGGGGCTATACTTGTAGACAAAACAATTCTGCATGATTGTGTAGATCACATAACTGATACTTCATTTCAAGATCAGTTCAATCGCCAAGCCTATATAGCTATAATATCTATAGACAGAGATGGTGGTAAGGTTGATGCACTTACTGTATCTCAGGAGATGAATGACCTTGGCTACGATTCATTCCCAAGATTGGTAGAGATGATGGGTAAGTCTATTGACATAGGCAACATAGTTAGCCATTGCTTGATACTTAGGGAGAAGGAGATAGCTAGGGAACAGATAAGTTTGGCAACTGAAGTACAGATGAGGGCTTTAAACCCTGCCGTAGACCCATTAGAAACATCTGCCTACTTATCTAAGGAGGCTCAGCGTATATCAGAACTAAGCGATATAAGTAAGCCTAGAACCAACACCGACCTATTAGACGAAGTTAAGAAGAAGATGATAGCATCCATTGGTAGTGGCGGTATAACGGGAGTTCCTACGGGCTTTGATAAGATTGATTCTGTGTATGCTGGCAGACAACGTAGCGACCTAATAATCAAGGCAGGTAGGCCAGGAATGGGCAAGACTGCTCAGGCATTATGTGAGTTCTTAAACATAGCTGTAAACGGTAATATGAAGGCTATATTCTTTTCCTTAGAAATGGGGGCTGAACAACTAATGCAGAGGCTTATCTCAATACACACTGAGATACCGCTAAAGAACATACGTACTGGAGACTTATGGGATTCTCAATGGGATCAGTTTGACGGGTTAGTTGAACCACTAAAGACCGATAACATGATGATTGTAGATGATGTTTACACCCTAAATGGAATTAGGTCTAGGGCTAGAAAGATTCATCAGACTCAGGGTGTTGATATAATCTTCATAGATTACTTACAGTTGATTGAGGACAGCGTGAAGAAGGGATGGTCTAAGGAAGCTATGGTATCGGGAATTAGTAGAGCCTTAAAGATGCTTGCCAAGCAGTTAGATGTTCCAGTGATAGCACTGAGCCAGTTGAGTAGGAAGTGTGAGGAAAGGGCAGACAAGAAGCCTATGCTCTCAGACCTACGAGACTCAGGTGCGCTAGAGCAGGATGCAGATGTTGTGGAGTTTATGTACCGACCAAGCTACTACGAGTTAGTGGATGAGGAAGGTATGTTGGTTCCTGAAGATGTAGCCTACTTGTTGATTGAAAAGCACCGACATGGTGCAACGTATAATGTTGAACTAACCTTTAAACCAGAATGTGCAAAATTCCAGACCAAGGTATCAGAGATTTGTTAGCCCTAATGGATCAGGGCGCACTAGCAACCGATAGATTCCTAAAGAATACAAACCAAACCAACTTGGATATTCTACTCACAATAACCACGTTGACCAATCAAAAATGTGAGGAACTTAAAAACCTAAAACAAAATGAAAAATAAAGGAGTTGAAATCAATAGATGGGGGTTTTT
>CAZUCH010000255.1:0-5265 GCA_964619045.1 uncultured Planctomycetales bacterium
GTATCCGCAGGACGGTCGGCGGCAGCCCGCGATTGGCCGCGGTGTCTGAGCCGACCCAGTCGCCCACGGCTTCCAGGAAGCGCCGGACGTCCTCCAGGTACCCCCGCGCCGACTCGATCGCCTTGCCGTAGTGCGGGATGTCGTAGCTCACCAACTCATGTACGTTTTGGCTGACGTCTTCTGACTTGAGCACCAGGCGGCCCAGCGCCCGACCGATTTCCAGAAGTACCGTTTCCTTCAAGCTCGCGTCGGTGTTCAGAAGCTGCTCGATGCGCGCGGCCTGCTCATCGACCAGCGCGCGGATGGCTTCGTTCAGGAGAGGAAAATTCCCCAGCGCTTGTTCGTGCTGCTCGGCCTCGTCTTGGTACGCCGGCTTCTCACGCAGCCGCTTGAGCAGCACCGGCAGCCGCGCCCGGTCCTTCATCGGGTCGATCAGGTTGGCCGTCACGTGCCCGCGACCGGCGGACTCGTACAGCTTGAGCAGGTCGTCGACCGTGTCCCGACGCTTCTGGGCACGCTCGTCGTACTCGCTCAGCACGGTGTAGATCGCGGTGATCGTCACATCCTGATCGAGCCCCCGGAGCATCCGCTCGGTCCGCTGGCTGAGGCTGTTCGCGCCGCTGCTCGTCAGGTCCAACTGCCCCCGGCCGCGCGCTACGTACACGATCCCAACCGCGACGATTACAACTAACGCGACTTGGATTATCACGTTCGCGCCGTAGACAACTCGGCGGCGCCCGACGTTTGTCGTCTTACCTATCGCCATCGTCGCGACTCCACAACCTTGACCGCCAGGAACACGAACAGCACTGTCATCGCCAGGAAGAACGCCACTCCGTCGAGCTTGACCAGCCCCCGGCTGAAGTCATCGAAGCGGCCGATGACGTTGACCTGCTGGAAGACCGCACGCAGCCAGCCTTCCACTTTCATGACCACGAAGTATGCCACGCACGCGAACAGCAGCAGCGGCACCCAACCGAGAATCCACGCCACCACCTGGTTGCTGGTCAGGCTGCTGGCGAACACGCCGAAGGCCATGAAACCCATCCCGATCAGGAACAATCCCAGGTACGACGACAACATCGTGCCCCAGTCCGGGTTGCCGTACACGCCCATCAGGACCGCATATACGAGCGTGCTCGCCAACATGATGGTGAAGAACGACAACGCCGCCAGGTACTTCCCGATCACCATTTGCAGATCGCTCACGGGCGCTGTCATTAGCGACTCGATTGTCCCGCTGTTATACTCCTCGCTGATCATCCTCATGCTGACCGCCGGAACGATCACCGTCAGTATCCAGGGCATCCAGAAGAACACATCCCGTAGCGATGCCAGCTTGCCCGGAGCAAAAGCCCCGGTCCACAGCACCAGCACGCCGTTGATCAGCAGGAAACCGGCGATGACGATATAGCCGATCGGCGAGCAGAACAGCGATAGCAGCTCGCGCTGCATGATCGCGCCGATGTTTCTCATGAGTGCAACCCTCGCTGCCGGCGGCGCCCCTATTCGCGCGTGCCGGCCACAATCTTCACAAAGAAGTCTTCCAATGTCGCAATGTCACGCCGCAACTCACGCAGCGTCCAGTTGTGCTCGGTCGCCAGACGGTACACATCCGCCCGCACGTCACGCTCGGTCGCGATGTTCACCGCCGTCCAGCCGTCGCTTGCCGTACCCCGCACATCCGTCACGCCCGCCAGCTTACGCAGCTCGGCGACGACTTCCTCCGGCGGACCCTGGAGCTCGGCGATCAGGTTGGCCTGACCGGTGATGCGCTCACGCAGCTCATCCGGCGCACCCTGCGCCACCAGCCGCCCCTCGTGAATGATGATCAGCCGCTGGCAGGTCGCCTCGACCTCCGGCAGGATATGGCTCGACAGAATCACGGTGTGTTCCTGGGCCAGTTCGCGAATCAGCGCGCGCGTCTCGCGAATCTGCCGCGGGTCCAGGCCCACCGTCGGCTCGTCCAGCACCAGCACTTTCGGGTTGTGCAGCAGCGCATCGGCCAGCCCAACGCGCTGGCGAAAACCCTTCGAGATCTGCCCGATCGGCCGATCGACCACGTCACCCAGCCAGCAGCGCTCGACGACCCGCGCGATCGCGGCCTCCCGCGCGCCGCGATCCATGTCGTGAAGTTTTCCGCGGAACCGCAGATACTCCCGCACCCGCATTTCCGGGTACAGCGGCACCGACTCCGGCAGGTATCCAACCGCCGCCCGAACCGCCATCGATTCGGTCAGCACGTCGTGCCCGGCGACCGTAACCGATCCCGACGTCGCCGGCATGTAGCAGGTCAGAATGCGGAGCGTGGTCGTCTTCCCGGCCCCGTTGGGTCCCAGGAACCCGACGATCTCGCCCTCGCGCACTGAGAACGATATGTCGTCCACCGCCGCCCGGCTGCCGTAATACTTGCTTAGGTTCTTAACTTCGATCACACCCTGGTCCTTCCGCGATTCACAACTTAAGACTGCTCGGAGCGTCCGCGTCAGTCACCTTCTCCATCACAAGCTAGAGAGACGATTCTATGAGTGCCACGCGGCCCGTCAAGTTCCCCCGGCCCGCCTTGCTCCGGGGCCTGGACGAACGTGTTCTCCAGTCCGAGTGTGTCCTGGCTCACCAGTCACCCAGAACAGAGCCCCGAGCGTAAGCGAGCGGGCCCTCCGAGTGTTCACCCGGAACAGAACCCCGAGCGTAAGCGAGCGGGCCCTCCGAGTGTGTCCTGGCTCACCAGTCACCCAGAACAGAACCCCGAGCGTAAGCGAGGGGATCCTGCCCCCTCAATCCTCAATCCAGCGCCGCAGTCGAAGACTGGAGAATGCGATTGCCATGGCCCCCCGTGCCGCGCACGGGCGGCTACTGAGCGGCGGGGTCGTCGACAATGAAGGGGACCGGGCCCACCGACCATTGCTCGGGAGTGCCGTCGCGGTCGCCGTCGATGTACGCGAAGATGTAGTACGTGCCCGGATCGAGCGTGCCGGGGATCGAGTAGCTGAAGGTGTCCTGGATATCGTCGCCGTCGTCGGCCCAGTCTGTGAGAATCTCGATTTCGGCGATGTCGCCGACAGCACCAGCCTCGCCTTGGTTGGGGACCATGTCGTCATCGATCGTAAGGGTGATAAACGCACCGTCATCCGGTTCCGGGTCGGCGGCCTCATCACGCCATTCGATCGAAATGCGGTCGCCAGGGTTCACGGTTTGGATCGAAGTTGGCTGCAACAAGGCGATCAGGGGCATTGTCAGATCAGTGCGGCGGCGTATGCGCCCCTCGGCCTCGTAGTTCTGTGGCGCGCTCTGGCCGTCACGAGACACGACGATGTAGACGTTGTAGATGCCGTCGCCGACCGCGTCGCCGTTCACGTCGTCACCGTCCCAAGAGAAGACGACCGGATCGCTGTCGGCCTCCAGGAACTGCTGCGCGCGGAGCGATATTTCGTTGCCGTTGGAGTGGTCGTCGTCGGAATCGATACCGACCTCGACCAGCACGTCCTCGGATTCGTTCACCTGGTATTCGATGTCGAAGCCGCCGGCCACGTCGGCATCGAGGAAGTCATCATCTTCCGCCGGTTCAGTGACCTCGGCGAACTCGGGGTCTGGGTCGGCGTCGGCCAGGATGATATTCCCCGACCCCTCGACAATCAGACGCTCGTTAACCCCGTCGTCAACGATGGCGAAGAGGTTATACGTTCCGGCCGCGACCGCGGTTCCGTCGGTGTCATTGCCGGTCCACGCGACAGTGTCGGCGGCGGCGGGGTTCGGCAATTCGCGGCTGAGGATCGTGGTCTCGTTGCCGTTGGTGTGGTCGGTGTCGGTGTCCAGGCCGATGTCGGCCGAGGCGCCGTCGTCACCGCCGACCCAAGCGATGGTCAACGTGTCGCCGGACTGGTAGGGGGTGCTGGTGGCGCTGGGGGCCGTGAACTCGAACGTCGGGGGAGCGTCAACCGTGATGAGGCCGTCGCTGATATCCTCGGCGTTACCCTCGGCGGTGGCCACGCGGGCGATCAGGGAGTACGGGCCGGCGTAGCCGGAGGTGTCCCAGGTCATCGTGCCCGAGTCGCCAGTGCCTTCGACCGCGATGCCCTCTTCCACCGTGGTGACGGACAGATCCGCGCGTGATTCGACGCGGAAGGAAACAGTGGCGGCCAAGCCCGTCATGTTGGCGGCGGTCCACGAGATGCTGACCTCGGTGCCCTGGGCGACCGTCTGTGCCTGGCCGCCGGCGACTATGTCGATTGCCAGCGTGGTGCCGGCGTCCGGCTCGCGAGCTGTGTTGTCGATGAGTGGGAGGCAGCTCCCGCCCGCAAGGAACCCGGATAGTCCGAGAATAAGAGCCAGTTTGATACGCATCGCGTTGCACCTTTCAGAACGGGCCGCTCGGGCTGTACAGGCCAATGGCCGATAAGTGTATCGGCTGGTTCCACTTGTGCGCTCCAGCCGGCGGCCGCAATTGCCGGCACGGGTGCTGCCAGACGGCCCGTCCCATGGCATTATTTGAGTCTCTGGCTGTCCGTCAAGGGGGGGAAGCGGCCGTCGACGCCGTCGACGCGGCTGGCAGCATTGGCAGGTATTGCCGACTGCGGTAACATTCAACAGGCCTTGGTGGCCGATAGAACCGATAATCAGGCGTGTTGGCGGCCCGGCGCGTGGACTGCGCCACGCCTCCCCGTGTCAATGGTGTACACAATGAGCCGAAAAGAAGTTTTGCTGAGCGGATTGCTGGCGATCGGGATGGCCGGGCTGTTCTCCGGCCTGGCCGGGTGTAACCCAGTCGTGTGGAAGAACCTCACCAAGGAGCGTACCGGGAATGTCACGTTGACCTTCGTCAACAATACGACCTTCCGGGCCTCGTTCTCGTACGGCTCATGGAATCGGTGGAACGAAGCGCCCGGGCCGGTCGTACTCCAACAACTCCGCCTGGAGGCCAACACCACCAGCTCGAACGCGACGCTGCCCTGCGATCGCAACATCTCCATCGGGACGCAGCCCTTCGTCGACCGAGTGATCTTGACCGAGGCTGACGATACGACCGGATTCGATCCGGAGGCGTTCGATACCGTGGTACATTTCTCCGCGGCCGATACCGACGACGACACCTCGGGCCTGCCGACGGCCGGGAGCGCCCTAGGCGTCGACAAGCTGCTGGGCGTGGACTTCAGTTGCGCGGACCAACTCGTGTTCACGTTCGTCGTGGATCCGGACGCCGAAGGCGGTTTTCGGATCGACTACGAGGTGATCCTGGACGAGAACACCAACGACTAGGGAGGACGG
>CAZUCH010000256.1:0-5222 GCA_964619045.1 uncultured Planctomycetales bacterium
GAAGATGCGTCGGCTCATGCACTATGGCCAGATGTTCCAGTCCCACGCGCTGCACTTCTTCCACCTGTGCTCGCCGGACCTGCTATTCGGCTTCGACGCCGACGTCGCGATCCGCAATGTCATCGGCGTGGCCGGGAAGTTCCCGGAGCTGGCCGTCCAGGGCGTGATGATGCGCAAGTACGGGCAGGAGGTCATCCTGCGCACCGCCGGCAAGAAGATTCACGGCACTGGCGCGATCCCCGGCGGCATCAACAAGAACCTCTCGATCGAGGAGCGCGACTTCCTGCTCAAGGACATCGATCAGATGATCGAGTGGTCGCGCGGGGCGCTCAAGATCGCCAGGGACTATACTGTCGAGAACCTGGCCCTGGCCACGAGCTTCGGCTCTTTCGACTCGAACCACCTGGGCCTTGTCCGGGCCGGCGACGGAGCCATGGACATTTACCATGGCAACCTGCGGGCGATCGACAAGGACGGCAACAAGATATTCGACCAGGTTGATTACCAGAAGTACCTCGACTACATCGCCGAGGAGGTTCGCCCCTGGTCGTACATGAAGTTCCCGTTCATCAAGTCGATCGGGCCGGAGAACGGCTGGTATCGCGTGGGTCCGCTGGCGCGTGTCAACGTTTGTGACTTCATCGACACGCCCGAGGCCGAGGCGGCCCGCGTGGAGTTCATGGCGGTCACCGACAACAAGCCCAACAACCTCACGCTGGCCTACCATTGGACGCGCATGATCGAGCTGCTCCATTCGATCGAGAAGATCAAGGAACTGCTGGAAGACAAAGACCTTCAGGGCACCGACCTGGTGACCAAGGGTGAGCGGCGCGGCGAGGCCGTCGGCCTGGTCGAGGCCCCGCGCGGCACGCTGTTCCACCACTACAAGGTCAACGAGCAGGATCAGGTCACGATGGCCAACCTGATCGTTTCGACCACCAGCAACAACGAGCCCATGAACCGGGCTGTCACGAAGGTCGCCAAGGACTATCTCAGCGGCGTCGAGATCACCGAGGGCCTTCTCAACCACGTCGAGGTAGCGATTCGGGCGTACGATCCGTGCCTCTCGTGTGCGACGCACGCCCTGGGCCAGATGCCGCTGGTCGTGGAAGTGCATGATCATGACGGCAACGTCCTGAACCGCAAGGCCAAGGGTTGCAGCCTGCCCGCGAGCGCATAGGGAATAGCAGTGGAATCACGAGTTTCCAGAGTTCTAGTGATCGGCTATGGCAACCCGGGCCGCCTTGATGACGGCCTGGGGCCGGCCTTTGTCGCCGCTCTGGATGCCCTGGATTTGCCCGGAGTGACGACCGACTCGGATTACCAGCTCACGGTGGAAGACGCAGCGCCCGTCGCCGAACACGACGTTGTTGTATTTGTGGACGCCGCGTGTGTGGGGCCCGAGCCGTTTGGCTTCAGCAAGCTGGCGCCCGGCGACTCATCGAGCTTCAGCACGCACAGCGTCCGGGCGGACGGTGTTCTGGCGCTGGCCGAGGAACTGTTCGGCGCCCGGACCGCCGGCTACCTGCTTGGTATTCGCGGCTACGAATTCAACGAGTTTGGCGAGCGGCTTTCGGGTGGGGCGCGGGCCAATCTCGCCGCGGCACTGGCCTTTTTCGAGCCGGTCTTACGAGAACGTAATTTTGAGCGATCCGCCAGCCGGACCGAGGTCTTGGCGGATACGGTGCCTACCGATGGGGCCCAATGATGCGAGATGGAAAATACGTAGTTCTGTGTGTTGACGACGATCTGGATCTGCTCGACGCCATGCGTCTGGTGCTTGAAAGCGGCGGCTACATCGTCGAACAGGCCCGCAGCGCCGAAACCGGCCTGGTCAAGTACAAAGAGGTCAATCCCGATCTGGTCATGGTTGATCTGATGATGGAAGAGGTGGACGCCGGCACCGGCCTGGTCAAAGAACTCAGGTTGATCGGCAATGAGAAGCCGGTCTACATGCTCAGTTCGGTCGGCGACAGCCTCAACCAGACCATCGACTACGCGGAACTAGGCCTGAGCGGCGTGTTCCAGAAGCCGATCGACAACAAGCACCTGCTGACGGTGCTCAAGGGCAAGCTCAAGTAGCGTCGGCCTTGGTTGGCCATGTGGCACCGGCATCCTGCCGGTGTAATCACAGGCTGGAAGCCTGTGCCACAAGTTCTGGGCCCCACAGGCTGGAAGCCTGTGCCACAAATTCTGGGATGGGTTCTAGTCGATCAGCTTGGATTCCGGCACGTCGTCGGCTTTCTTTGGTAGCCGGAACTGATCCGGACGCCGATCGAGCACCTTTCGAAGCCAGCTTTCAGAGTATCCCTGTTCACGCGGCCCGCCGTCCACGTCTTGCACATAGCCGTCGTTGTACTTGGTCAGGAGGAACTCGCCCAACTCGCGCCAACGTTTGACGGCCAAGTCGGCGTGCGTGACCGAGTAGTCGGTCAGGTAGCGCGTCATGAGCCCTGGATCGGTCCGGTACAGTTCCAGGGCGGTTTTTTCGACGGCCGGCTGTAGAGCCAGCAGTGTGCCTTCCAGTTCGCGCTGCACGGCCTGGATGTCGGGCCGCATGTCGGAGTAACGCAGGTTCGCGTAATTGGCGACAAAGTTGAACACCCACCAGGCCGAGTCCCACGAGAATTGCTGGAGGCCGCCGACGGTGTACGACTCCGGCAGTTCGGTGATGCAGCAATACAGCGGCACGTAGCAAGTGAAGTACGTGTCGTCGACGCCGTACCAGTACACGCCGCCGATCGGGTTGGGCAGCCAGGCGCGCGACTGGGAAACGAAGGTGAAGCCGGTCTGTTGGGTGGAGATGGGGCGTTCCCAGACGTGTTCGACGCCGTCAACTGTCCAAGCCATCGGTCGCCAACGGTTGGGCGTGCCGTAGGGACCGGCGTCCACACCCTGAGTCATGTCGATGTCCGTGCCCTCGTAGTGGTCACGCATGAGCGCGAACACGTCGGCGAGCGCTAGCTTCTTGTCGGGCGTTACGCTCAGCGGGTAGGGCTGCGAGCCGGCGACCGCGCGGTGATAATCGGGCGACAGGTTCAAGGACGGTGCTGCTCGGCGCAGGATGGACCATACTCGCGCACCGCCGTAGCGCTGATTTCGCGGCGTGGCGGGGTTGTAGGCCTCGCAGAACCGAAACGGCTGGCCTGATTCGGGATCGTAGTAGCCCTGTTCGATCGCGAAGCGGATCACATTCTCGGAGTACAGGCAATTCTCGGGATCGTCGAGCGGGAACTGGCCTATGCGGGCTTTGTTGGCGTGGCACGAGACCTGCCCGTCCGGTACGCGGACGGCGACCCAGTTGGCGCCCCTTCCGCCCGGGCCAGGGCCGATAATCTCCAGAATCCAGGCTTCCTCGGTGTCGGCAATCGAGATCGACTCGCCGGTCGAGCGATAGCCGTATTCATCGACGAGGTCGGCGATGACGCCGATGGCCTCGCGCGCGGTGCGGGCGCGCTGGAGCGTATACTGCATCAGATCCCAGTAATGCAGCAGCCCGGCGGGGTTCTGCAACTCGAGCCGGCCATCGAAAGTGGTCTCGCTGATCGCCAACTGGTACTCGTTCATCAGACCGACGAAGGCGTAGGTGTGGGGTACCTGCTTGATCTTGCCGCGCGGCTTGCCCGACCAGTCCTTGACCTCGACCCACTCGCCTGGCTCGTAGTCGGCGGCCGGCTGGGATCGCAGATGGGGGTGAAACTCCCCGTCGCAGGTATAAGTGATCATCACCGAGCCGTCGGCCGAGGCGCCCTTGGTCACAAGGATGTTCGTGCAGGCGTAGGCAGTCGCGGAGAGCAGCAGGCAGAGACCGGTGGATAGCAGGCGGTTGTTCATGTGCATGTCCTTGTTAGCGTAACAGGTGATTCCAGTGTGGCGTGCTTGAGAGACCGAGTCAAACCGCTACCCTCTAGCGTTTCCCGGCAAGCTGCGTGTCGGCATGCCAACCGCGGAGTGTGAAATGAACCAGCATGACCTGATCATCATCGGGGCCGGCCCCGGCGGCTATGTGGCGGCGATTCGGGCCGCGCAACTGGGGCTCAACGTGGCCTGCGTTGAGCGGGAGGCGGCTCTCGGAGGGACATGTCTCCGCATCGGCTGCATTCCCAGCAAGGCGCTGCTCGAATCGAGCGAGCACTATCACCGCACCGCCGGCAAGGCACTAGCGGAGCACGGCGTGAAGGCGGCGGGCGTCGAGCTGGACCTGCCCGTCATGCTCCAGCGCAAAGATAAACTGGTCGAGCAACTGACCAAGGGCGTCGAGGCACTGTTCAAGAAGAACAAGGTCGAGCGTTACATGGGTCGCGGGCGGATCGTCGGGCCCGGGCGCGTGGATGTGAGCGGCGCCGACGGCAACGCCGAACTGGCCGCGCCGCACATTCTCATCGTGACTGGCAGCCGATCCGCCGATCTGCCGGGCGTTGAGTTGGATTACGATCGAATTGGCACGAGCACCGAGGCGCTGTCCTACTCCGAGGTTCCCGGCCACCTGGTGGTCATCGGCGCGGGCGTCATTGGCCTCGAACTCGGCTCGGTGTGGCGACGGCTGGGCGCCCAGGTCACGGTACTCGAATACCTCGACCGCATTCTGCCCGGCATCGACGGCGAGATTGCCAAGGAGGCCCAGAAGCTGCTCAAGCGCCAGGGCTTCAAGTTCCAACTCGGCTGCCGCGTTACCGCCGCTCGTGTTGCCGGTGAACGTTGCGTGGTCGAGCGTGATGGCGCGGACCCGATCGATTGCGACCGCGTGCTGTTGGCAGTCGGCCGCACCCCCTACACAGAAGGTCTCGGGCTGGAAGTTGTCGGAATCGAACTGGATCGTCAGGGGCGCATCCCGGTGGACGATCATTTCGCGACCTCGTCGCCGGGGATTCTGGCCATCGGCGACGTGATCCGCGGCCCGATGCTGGCTCACAAGGCCGAGGAGGAGGCGGTGGCCTGTGTGGAGCACATCGCAGGCGCCGGCGAGCACGCCGTCAACTACGACACCATTCCCGGCGTCTGCTACACCGATCCTGAGGTGGCGGCTGTCGGGAAGACCGAAGAGCAGCTTCGTGAGGCCGGCGTCGAATATCGGACCGGCGTGTTTCACATTCGAGCCAACGCCCGAGCCCGTGCGCTGTCGCGGATCGACGGTCGGGTCAAAGTGCTGGCCGATGCGCGGACAGACCGGATTCTGGGCGTTCACATTATCGGCCCGCAGGCCGGCGATTTGATCGCCGAAG
>CAZUCH010000257.1:0-5221 GCA_964619045.1 uncultured Planctomycetales bacterium
ACTAGTGCATCGAGTCACACAGGTTGGCCACGGCGGCAAACACGGTCATGGCTCGCCTCACAAAGTATATTCAGGTCGACGGCAAGACGATCGACGGCGTCAGTCTCCACAAGGCGACGAATCGCTTCTACATCTGCGACCATCGCGGCAAGTGAGTCTAATTCAGAACGTGGCGCGAGGCAAGCGACGCCTACCAGCGATCGCGCGGCGACCCCGGTGCGATTGCCAAGGAAAACGCCGCGTACGCCGTCCGACATGCCGCCATACAGCAGCCAGAGGCCTTCGCCAAACTCGTGGCCATGTTCGCGCGAGATCCGCGGCTCGCTCAGGTCCAGGTCGAGGTTAGCCACCCCGATGGCCGCATTCGCAGACCGGACGGGTCCTTCGACCGCGACGGCCTGAGCATCGAACCATTCGTTGAAAGCGTCGGTGTGCCGAGGTTTGAGGTCGTCGAGGCGGGCGCCGCGAACACGAAGGCCCGCGAGGACGTTCAAAGACTGGCTGCGGTGGACAACCCTCGACTGATCGATGTCGGCGAAACCTGGCTTCGGCACAAGATGAACGAGCGGGGACTGGACTATTCGGATCGTGAGCAACGAGTTGCCATACGGAGGGTCGGGAAGAAGAACCGGCTGACCGACCACATGCGGGACACGCTGGCCGGTTGGCAGTCGTTCGTCGACTGCGTCGGCAACGTGCGCATCGCCGAGCTGACGGCCGCGAACTTCCGGAAGTTCCACCAGTGGGCCGATCGTGAGTCGGCGGGCAAGGCCTCGAACCGCTGGCACGGACAGCTTATGACGGCGGTCAAGAACGTATTCAACTACACGCAGAGGCACTACACGGACTGGGACTGGCCACCGGGCATCAACGAGCGCGTCCGTGCCTACACGCCGAAGAAATACCAAGCCGCGGCGTCGAACGCCGAGCGCCATACCTACGTCCATTCCGACGCGTCGGCAGGAGGCAGGACTCCTGCGGAACCGCTGCGTGCGGCAGGCGGGCCTAACATCAGGGTGATAGGGCCAAGTACCCGGTGGATTCTCGATGGAATGTCGGTACCGCTCGCGACGATCGGCGCTCCCAACCAGTTTGGGCTCTGTGAGGCAGCATCGTAGCGGATCGGCTTGCGAAGCGCGAAACACGTAAGTCCTTGTGCCGCAACGAGGACGAGGTTTTCGGTAGGCACAACGCATGTTATCAGACGTCAACACCCTTAGAGCGTCCTAAGGAACCCTGCCCGGCGGCAACCATGCTGTTATGCTGCCTTGGCGATCATCCTACGGAGAAGGGTAGAGATCGCTGATCAGCCCATGATATAATCGTATCAGAGGCGGATGGAGTCGCGTCTGGGAGGGGCGTCTTCGAAGCGGCCAGGTGACGGACAAGCCAGGAAGCAGGATCGCCATATGCTCGCGACACAGTCTCCAACCGACAGAAACGCTCTTAACATTCTGATGGTGGAGGACGACGAGCGCATCGTTGCCGCGGTGCGGGAGGGCTTTCGGCAGCGAGATATGGTGCTGCATCACGCGGGGACGCTGGGTGACGTCGCGAGGCTCTTCCACCAGTTGGCCCAGTTCGACGCCATCATCCTGGATTTGAACCTACCGGATGGCAACGGAATCGCGCTGGCGGACGCCTGCCGTCGCCAGGGACTGAGCATCCCCATCATCATAGTGACCGCGAGAGACGCCGTGGAGGACCGCATTAACGGGCTTCGTCACGGTGCGGACGATTACGTCTGCAAGCCCTTCGCCGTCGAGGAGCTGATCGCCCGGCTGGATGCGGTTCGGCGAAGAGAGCGCCGCCCCCAACACCACCTCTTGCGCTATGAGGACATCGAACTCGACCTTCTCAAGCGTCGCGTGCGCCGCGGCGAGATGGATGTGTCGCTGTCGACTCGGGAGTTGGATCTGCTCGTGTGTTTTCTGTCGCACCCGGAGGAGGTGCTCCCGAAGGAGCGCATCCTCCGTGAGATCTGGGGAGACGGAACCGAAAGGGACGACAATCTGTTGCAGGTCTACGCAAACTACCTGCGAAACAAACTGGAAGGCGGACGCTACCCGCGCGTGATTCACACGGTTCGGGGCGTCGGGTACGTCCTCTCACGAGATGAGCCAAGGGTGTAATATGCGTGATGATCGACATAGCCGAGGACCAGGCGCCTTCCGCGCGGTCGGGATTGCCGCGCTCTTCGTGATGCTCGTGTCGCCTGGTTCGACTGCGGATCCGCCGACCTGGATCACGTATTCCGATCCGGATTACGACGTCGTTGCCCGGCCGACCGATTTAGGAGCCACCGCTCCTTTTGATCCAGTCCAGCACCGCCTGATAGATCTCCGTGAAGTCGCCCTGATCCGCTGGGAACCGATCGCGCCAGAGATCGACGTGTTCGATGGGGATGCGGCCGCCGGCGGTGGGTTTGTGCGAATCGACGTCCTCGTTGGAGGGCTGGTCAACCCCCCAGGGAGCACAGATCCTGAGACATTCAATCCATTCTGGTATGGCGATCACCCGGTCTACGGCTTCGTTGAGGTCGACATGGATGACGACAATGGAACCGGGGGCGAGGTCGATGCGCCGGAGTTTCGCTATCTGGGTAATGTTGCTCGGTTCGGGGGCGTGCCCCAGGGCGATGCGTTTGAGGATCGGCTGGCGAATGACGGAGGGGCGTTCGACGGGGATTTCCTGACCACGCCCTACGTGGAACGCCACGGTGAGGAATTCCACCTGGCCCTGCTCGGCGATCAGTTCTCGCCGGCTGACGTGATCGAGGTCCTGGGGGATGGCGACCTCATCTTCGAGGACGATGAAGCATGGATCATGCCCGGCAAATGGTTCCACCGGGCTCATGGATTCGAGCCGTTCAGCCTGGCATTGGGAGGGTTTGTGCCCGGAGAGTACGCGCCCGAATGTCAACTCCGTTTCGAGCACGAATCCGCCACGGACACGACGCGTATCTCGTTGGTCTTCCCCCTCAACAACGCCGCATCCGCAGCCATGCGTGGCGAAAGTCCCGAACCTCCGAACCACGATCCATCCGACCAAGCGTCGATCATCGAGGCGCTGCTCGACCTGCGTGACAGCGCGCAGATCGTGTACATGTTCCCGACTGGGGAGCCGGAGGAGGAGCTTATCCTCGGCTGGAAAGACAAGCCCCCCGGCCCGTTCATCCATCCGCCCGATTGGCGAGTCACGGTCCTGCTCGGCACATCCTACACCAACCCCGGTTACGGGTTCGTGTGGAGCGATGTCTACCCGAACGTGATCCGCGGTGACGTCAACGGCGAGAACGGCGCGGACGACGACGATGCCGACGAGATCAGCACCTTCATCATCACACACGACGCGGACGACGGCCTTACCGATGGGCAAGGATCGTTATTGGAATTCGCGGAGGACTTCTCCGTCTTCGACTTGAACCACGACGGCTTGGTGAACTCGATCGACGTGATGCTGGTCTCGCCCATTGGCGATGGCGACCTGGATGGCGATGTCGACCTGGCGGATTATGCGGTCTTGCAGGCCTGCCAGGGGGCTTCTGGCGGATACTTGGTGCCTCCTTGCGCTTTGCTCGACCTCGACAGCGATGGTGATGTTGACCTGAATGACTTCCTGTGGTTCACAAACGAGCTTTCCGGGCCAGCGGCGCCGTAGCCCGGCGCGCGCAACTTCGCATCTTGTTTGCCGGATGGACGCTTGGTAGACTGGTTACGTGAGACTATTGTCGTCGACAACCACACCTATCTCAAGAAAACGCCGTGGGGTACGCCCCTCAACGGCGCGGCGGAGCGCGTTCACCCTGATCGAACTCCTGGTTGTCATTGCGATCCTAGCAGTTCTCATGGCGCTGCTGGCACCTGCCCTGCGCTCCGTTCGCGACCAGGCGAGGACTCTCCATTGCGCCTCCAACTTGCGCAACATCGCCATTGAGTTCCAGTTGTTTGCCGGCGGACAATCGGCTGGGGGGCAAGGCGACAGTGAACGACTAGGTTCGACCCGCTTCCGCATCAACGATTTTCTAGACCGCACTTATCGCCTGGACGAGTTCTGGGATCTGGACCGGTGCGATACCGACGAACTCTCATCCGCCCGCGAGCTGGCTCTGTGTCCCGCCGGCGCCCCGCGCTTGTCAAAACGGCGGGGCTTCCCTTGTGGCCAGCAGTCCCTCTCGCCAATCGAAGACGTGTCGCTGGCGTTCAACATGCGGCTGTATCGTGGTCTGATTCGGTTGGGAGGAACTACGCTGCTTGCGCCGGTCAGCACGACCCACGTGCGTTCCGACATTCTGAACCATCCCTACGTCCCTCTGGTCATGGATGTAAATGGGGCGGACGCCGCGGACGCCGGCTCTGCGCCCTTCTACATCGCTCCCGGTCGTCCGGAGGTCGACGATCCGTACGCCGAGGACCGCTTCTGGTTCCCCTCGGACCGCCATGCCGGTGCCACCAACGTTGCGTTCATCGGCGGTCACGTGCTCACCAGCCGCCACCCGCAGCGGGAGGCCTGGAACTGGAAGTACACCGCGAATGTGGGCCACTAGCGCCCGCAGCCAACGATGATCATGACACTCCGACTAAGACTGGTCCTGCTACACTCCGCCTTTGCCGTCTTCACCGTCGGGGCGGCAGTAGCAACCATCTACGCCGTCCAATTGGAAATCGAACATGCCACCCGTAAATTCGGGACACTGGTGGACGATGTCCAACACATCGAACGTCTGCGTGGCGAACTCAGAACGCTTAACGTCCACTTGCACGAGATAATCGCGGACCGCAGGCCGCTCGACAGCACGTTCGAGGCACAGTCCCAAGCCTGTCTCACGCGCTTGGGGGGCGTTGTCAGCTTCTCCGGCCAAGACGCAACCGCCGGGCCAAATGAGAAGAGCGCCAAGATAGGCGTGTTACGCACGGAATTGGAGACCTCGCTGGCAAGCTGCTTGCGCTTGCTGAAGGAAGGGCAACACGAAGCCGCGCGGATACTCTTCAGAAGCCCCATTGACGATCGTTTGTTCCCGGCACTCGACGCGCGACTTCATGCGCTCCATGATCGCGTCGATCTCTCGCGTCAACAGGCCAGTGGCGATCTGCTGGAGCGAGGCACCAAGCTGCTGATGTTGGCCCTACTCATCGGCGTTAGCGGTGTCGGATTGGTGCTTGTTGGAGCGCTGATCGTGCGTCGCAGACTGGTCGGACCGATCCGAGCACTGCAGGCAGCG